>NZ_JBVPQK010000041.1:0-14632 GCF_058197115.1 Bifidobacterium sp. POST2/T3 (B1) | reverse complement strand
GATGCCATGTCCAAGGGAACCACCGGCACCTACCAGCTCCAGCAGATGATGCGCCGCACCCTGGGCGGCTGGATCTCACGCAAGCTGCACCGTCGGCCCATGATTGTGCCTGTGGTGGCCGACATCGCCACCGACGTGCAGCCACAGGACTGACCATCGTTTCCTGCAACTGATACCGAAGGCTCCGGTCGCCCAGATGGATGGCCGGAGCCTTCAGTGTTATCCCGTGTCCTCACGCAGCTGGCGGAAGCCCTTGTCCACGATGTCCTCGACCTTGATCCGGTCGGTGATGAAGTCGGACAGGTCAATGTTCCGGTCGTGGATGAGCTTGATGGCATCGGCATGATCGTCGGCGATGCCTCGACGGTACCCGAGATTTCGTGGTCGAAGACCACCGATAGGGTCTCTCCCGTCAGCGGATGGGGATGGTCGGGCGAATTCCCGCCCCCGTTTACGGCTCCGTCATAGTACAGATGGACATCGGAACCGCAGATGCCGGTGAAGGCGGGGTGGACCTTGATAGTTCCCGGCTTGCGCTCAGGCTCGGGCACGTCCTCCAGCCGTACAACTTCCTTGCCGTAATACATCAATGCTTTCAGATCGCATATCCTCTCTGATGTGCGTGTAAGACCCTGCACGAACGAAGTTGAATACCCAACATGATATCCCTGCGGGCGGGTGACGCTCTCTCGTTGGAGACTGCCCAATTCCCACGTTACCGCGGTTATTCGGCCAAAGTGATGGGAGTTTCGACCAGGACCTCGCCGCCCTGGTCGAAGTCGAAGTCGCCCAGCCAATGTCCGAACCTGCTGGGTCCCTTGCCGCACCAAACCACACAGGCGCTGCGGTCAGCCTGTCCGCTCAGCAGACGGTTGGCAGTCCCGGTCACCCTGTCGTTGCCCAGACGGTAGTCCAGGAACTTGCCGTCCCCGTAGTGGCGGGCCACCCGCTGACGCTGCTCCTGGCCCAGCACCCGCCAGGGGTCGGCGGCGCAGAAGACCCGGGCGGGCAGGTCCTGCTCGGCCGCCTGGATCAGAGCCAGGCCTCCACCCAGGCTATGTCCGGTAAAAAGCACCCCGCGGTCGGTTCCCGCCTTGTGCCGGGCCAGGTCAAGCGCTTGCCTGGCCAGGATGCCTGCCTGCTGTGTCTGTCCCGGCTCCCCATTCAGCGGTGGCAGGAAGCAGGTCAGCGCGGCATGGATGTCGTGGCGGGGGTCGTCGCGCAGGTTGGTGCCTGCATAGACCACGACCAAATGGGCATAGTCCGGACCGTTCTCCATGTTCTGGGCGGCGATCATCCCCTCGAAGCCGTTTTCGGGGCAGTAGCGTGAGCGCAGCACCCAGTAGCTGCCCAGGGTCGGATCCTCGAACCAGTGCAGGCCCGGCCGGGTCTTGACGTCCCCTCGACCGATCCCGTAGGAGTACTGGCAGAGCATGTTGAGCTGCTGTGTGGTAAACCCGGTCCGGACCTGCATGACGCTCCCTTTCCGCCAGACTCATAAAGCATGGACCATGAACAACCGCCTGGAGGCCTGACTATTCCCGTCCGGACTGCGCCGTGAGAAAAGAGGGAAACCGTCCCGCTGGCCCGTCGACTGGTGTCCGCATTAGACTTGACATGCCATATCCATACAGGACCTATGCCGATGCCGGTGGGGGCACCGACATCCATGCGCGAAAGGAAATTCATGCCCGGAGCCAATCTGACTCGTGTGGAAGCCGAAGAGCGAGCCGTCGTCGTATCCAATGTCAGCTATAAAGTCAATCTGGACCTGACCAAGGGGCCTGCCACCTTCCCCTCCACGGCCCTGATCAACTTTGATGCCCGGCCGGGGGAGTCCACCTTTGTGGATCTGATCGCCGACCAGGTCAGCTTGATCGAGCTCAACGGCCAGCGCCTCGACCCGGCCCTGGCCTTCCGGGACAACCGGATTGAGCTTAACGACCTGCGCGAGCACAACCAGCTGCGGGTGGAAGCCCTCTGTCGGTATTCGCGCACAGGCGAGGGTCTGCATCGCAGCGTTGACCCCTCGGATGGCAACGTCTACCTCTACTCCCAGTTCGAGGTACCCGATGCCCGTCGGGTCTATGCGGTCTTCGACCAGCCGGACATCAAGGCCGTCTTCGACTTCACCGTGGATGCCCCCGCATCCTGGACGGTCCTGTCCAACATGCCTCCCGCCTCCCATCAGGCCCTGGACAGCCGCACCGCCGAGGGAACCCTGGAGGGCGGCCGCACCGAGGGCGTGACCCGTTGGGTCTTCCAGACCACCCCGGTCATGAGCTCCTACCTGACCGCCTTCGCCGCCGGACCCTACGCCCAATGGACCAGCGAGTACCATAACGAGGACGGCCGGACCATCCCCATGGGCCTATACTGCCGCCAGGCGCTGAAGGACTCCCTGAACGGGGATGCCGAATACCTCTTCGATGTGACCAAGAAGGGCTTCGCCTTCTACGCCAAGACCTGGGACCTGCCCTTCCCCTGGGCTAAGTACGACCAGATCTTCGTGCCCGAATACAACGCGGGCGCCATGGAGAACATCGGCCTGGTCACCTTCCGTGATTCCTACGTCTTCGAGTCCAAGGCCACCGGGGCCCAGATCAACCGCCGCGTGGAGACCGTCCTGCACGAGCTGGCCCACATGTGGTTCGGCGACCTGGTGACCATGAAGTGGTGGAACGACCTGTGGCTGAACGAGTCCTTCGCCGAGTTCATGTCGACCCTGGCCACCGCCGAGGCCACTGAGTGGACCGACGACTGGGCCACCTTCTGCTCCGGCGAGAAGAGCTGGGCCCTGACCGAGGACCAGCTGCCCACCACCCACCCCGTGGTGGCCCCCATCCGCGACCTGCATGACACCGAGGTCAACTTTGATGGCATCACCTACGCCAAGGGCGGTTCCGTGCTGAAGCAGCTGGTCGCCTACGTGGGCCGTGATCGCTTCTTCCAGGGCATCCACAACTATCTGACGGCCCATGCCCACGGCAACGCCACCCTGAAGGATCTGCTGACCGAGCTGGAGAAGACCAGCGGCCGCGACCTTGGCAACTGGTCCCGTCTTTGGCTTGAGGAGGCCGGCATCACCACGCTGACCAGCCAAGTGCAGACCGACGAGCAGGGGACCATCACCGCCATGCGGATCGACCAGACCGCCCCCGAGGAGCATCCGGTCCTGCGTCCTCACCGCCTGGCTGTGGGCTTCTATGACGAGGACCAGTCCGGCAAGGTGGTGCGAACAGACCGGTTCGAGCTGGATCTGGACGGCCAGGGAGCCGAAGTGCCCCAGGTCGTCGGCAAGAAGCGTCCGGCCCTGATTCTGATCAACGACGACGACCTGACCTACGCCAAGCTGCGTCTGGATCAGGATTCTCTGGAGTATGCCACGCAGAACCTGTACCGGATCGAGGACCGTCTGGCCCGGGCCGTGGTCTGGCTCAGCCTTTGGGACATGACCAGGGATGCGCAGTTCCCTGCTGAGCGCTTCATCAGCCTGAGCTTGAAGGCACTGGCCACCGAGCACCAGTCCACCACCTTCCGCTACGCCCTGTCTCAGATCTCCACGGCCGCCCACCACTTCACCGCCTCCCGTCGCCGTCAGCCCATGCTGCAGCTGGTGGCCAGCACGCTCTGGGATCTGGCCATGAAGGCCCAACCCGGTTCGGACGAGCAGTTCCAGCTGGTCCGCGCCTATCTGGGTTACGGGGACGACGCCGACTTCGAGGACCACGCCCGGGGTCTGCTGAGCGGCGACCTGAAGCTGGAGGGGCTGACCATCGACAACAACACCCGCTGGCTGATCATCCACGCCTTGTCTGCCCACGACCTGCTGGCTGACGGCGAGATCGACCGGGAGCTGGCCGCGAAAGACACCACGGAGAACCGCGAGTTCGCCATGGGAGCCCGGGCTGCACGTCCGACTTCCGAGGCCAAGGCCTGGGCCTGGGATCAGGCTCTGCACAATGAGGATCTGACCAATTCGCAGATCGAGGCCTTGGCCGACGGCTTCTCCGGTTCAGGGGACCAGGAGCTCTTCGCGCCCTACGTGGACCGCTTCTTCGCAGCCGTGGACGAGGTCTGGACCCAGAAGACCTTCCACATCGCGGAGACTCTGCTCAACCCCCTGTCGGCGGGCGGACTCTACCCGACCAAGGCCGACCCGGCCGCCCTGGTCAAGGCGGGAGATGCCTGGCTGGCCGACCATGCCGAGGCCCCCAAGGCCCTGCGCGGGATGATTATCCAGAACGTGGAGTCCTCCAGGCGCATACTCAAGGTCCGCGAATACAACGAGCGCCTGCGCTGAGTATTCCGCCCGCCCCGGCCCGGGTAGCGACGGGTCAGGGGCGGGGCCATAATGAATCTGTTGTCTGCACGCAGGATGGTACGTTCGGAGGAGAGCAAATGCCCAGATTATTCGGTACCGATGGTGTACGCGGTTTAGCCAACAGAGACTTGACTGCACAGCTGGCCCTTGATCTGGGCGATGCAGCGGTCCGGGTCCTGGGCCGTGGCGCGGATCGGTCCGCGGGCCGTCGACGGGCCCTGATCGGCCGCGACACCCGGGTCTCCGGGGACTTCCTGGCCTCGGCCCTGGCTGCCGGCATGTCATCGGGCGGTTTCGACGTGATCGACGTGGGCATCATTCCTACTCCGGGCATCGCCTATCTGACCAGTGTGCTGAACGTGGAGATGGGGGCGGTCATCTCCGCCTCCCACAACCCCATGCCGGACAACGGCATCAAGTTCTTCGCCCGGGGCGGGTTCAAGCTCCAGGATTCCAAGGAGGACGACATCGAATCGGTCCTTGGCCAGGACTGGGAGCGCCCGGTGGGAGAGGGCGTGGGCCGCGTCTCCCATGACACGGTGACCGCCACCAACATGTACATCGACCATTTGGTGGAGGCCGTGGCCCCTGTCGCCCCTGACAAGACCCAAACCAAGCCATTGGACGGTCTGCGGATCGTGGCCGACTGCGCCAACGGAGCCACCTCGGTGGTAGCCCCCGAGGCACTGCGCCGGGCCGGTGCGGACGTGGTGGTCATTAACGCCTCGCCCGACGGGTACAACATCAACAAGCACGCCGGTTCCACCCACCCCGAGCAGCTGCAGGCCATGGTCAAGGCCTCGGACGCGGTCATGGGCGTGGCCTTCGACGGGGATGCCGACCGCTGTCTGGCCGTGGACGAAGAGGGAAACATGGTCAACGGCGATCAGATCATGGGCATCCTGGCCCGTGCCAAGCAGCGCGAGGGCAAGCTGGCCAATGACACCCTGGTCGTCACGGTCATGAGCAACCTTGGACTCAAGCTGGCCCTGAAGCAGATGGGCATCGTCACCGTCCAGACGGCTGTGGGTGACCGCTACGTTCTGGAGGAGATGCTGCGTGGGGGCTATACCCTGGGCGGCGAGCAGTCCGGGCACGTCATCAACCGCGAGTTCGCCACCACGGGCGACGGGACCCTGACTGCCTTGACCCTGGCCAAGGAGGTCGTGCGCTCAGGCAAGAGCCTCAAGGAGCTGGCCGCCGACTTCCCGCAGCTGCCCCAGCAGCTGATCAACGTCTCCGGTGTGGACAAGAACGCGGCCCGCACCAACGCCAAGGTCCAGGATGCTGTCGAGGCGGAGGAGCGGATGCTGGGCAGCACCGGCCGGGTCCTGCTGCGGCCCTCGGGCACCGAGCCCTTGGTCAGGGTTATGGTCGAGGCGGCCACCCAGGAGCAGGCCGACCAGGTCTGCCAGCGGCTGGCCTCAGTCGTGGCCGACGAGCTGGCCATCTGAACCGACGACCCAGGAAAGGCGGAATCATCCATGTTCGGCAGAAAGGCGGCCTTCGACGCCGATCTCAACCACCGGGTGGAATCCATGCTGGCCGAGGCCGGCAAAGAAGAGCTCCTGCCTATTGTGCAGATGGGCGAGCCCGTACTTCGTCGGCAGGCCAAGCCCTACAAGGGTCAACTGGCAGCCAAGACTCTGAACAGGCTGCTCAAGGCCATGCGGGCCACCATGCTTGAGGCACCGGGCGTGGGGCTGGCGGCACCTCAGGTGGGCCTGGGCTTGGCAATCGCCGTCATAGAGGATCATGTCCGCGACGATGAGGATGATCCGCGTCAGATCGACGAACTGCCCTTCAGGGTCATCATCAACCCCTCCTATGAGCCTATCGGGCAGGAGACCGCGGCCTTCTACGAGGGGTGCCTGTCCCTGGAAGGATTCCAGGCGGTTCGGCGGCGCTGGCTGGACATCACGGCCAGTTGGGAGGACCGTTCCGGGCGCAAGCACCGCCAGCGCATGCACGGCTGGCCGGCCCGCATCTTCCAGCATGAGACCGACCATCTGTCGGGCGAGGTCTACATCGACAAGGCCGAGATTCGCAGCCTGTCCTCCGACGACAACCTGAGCGAGTATTGGGCCTACGACCCGGTCCCCACCGAGGCGGCAAGGGAGCTGGGCTTCACCATCTGAATCCTGCGAACCCTCTAAATTCTCTTGACCCTCTGGTCCAGGGCCATTTCCTCGGTCAGCTCCGGACCGTCACCTTTCAAGGGCGCCACCGGGTGCATGGTCAATCCTTCAGAGGCATGACGGCCGGGTTCCACAGCCTTGGGCAGAACCGCCCTGCCGTTCACGCTTGGGTCCAGCCATGAGTCCAGGCTCTCGTCAGTGATCAGCAGGGGCATCCGGTCGTGCACCCGGGCGGCCTCCGGGGTGGCTTGCGTCGTCAGGATGGTGGCCGTCAGCAGCCAGGGTTGGCCAGGTCTGGCACGCCACCAGGAGTAGAGTCCTGCGATATTCAGCGTGTGGCCGTCGGGGGCCTGGAAGTAGTAGGGCTGGTGGTCAGGTGTCCACTCGTAGTAGCCGCTTGCCGGAATGATGGCCCTCTGACTTTTGGCCGAGTCCGCGTAGGTCCGCTTGGTCAGGGCGCTCTCCACCCGCGCGTTGTGGGTGGGGTAGGCCATCTGGTCGCTTTCGGACCAGGATGGGACCAGGTTCCAGCGGGCCGGATGCAGGTGCCGTTGCCCATGTCGGTCCTGGGCCACCAGGGCTATGACCGATCCGGGGCTGATGTTCCAGGAGGGCTCGGGCAGTCCCGAAGCCTGCCGGGCACCGTAGTGTTGGGCCAGGCTGGAGTAGTCCAGGTCGGCCGCGAATCGTCCACACATGCAACCCATTCTATGGATGCCTGGAGTCCCCGTCGAGGAAACGCCGGAGGCCTTTCCCCGGGCCAGTCTAAATGCTGATTGGCCTCTCTTTCCTGCTAGCATGAAGGTGGTCTGCGGCAGCGGTGCATACATTGAGGATGGCCGTGGTCACAGCGGAATATTCAACGTTGTTTTTGCCCTGCCTGGCATGAGGCCGGTGGCGGCATGGTGATTAGGAGATGGTTTATGCCTCAGAAGATCAAGGCGTCGATTGCTTACGGCATCGGCAAGGGGTTTGCCCAGCCCGAGGAGATCATCATTGACGACCCCATTGGCGCGGAGGTCCTGGTGGACGTGCAGGCCTCGGGTCTGTGCCATTCGGATCTGCATCTGGTCGAGGATGACGACAAGTTCTTCCCCTTCCCGGCTGTGATAGGCCATGAGATCTCGGGCATCGTCGAGGCTGTGGGCCCCGAGGTGTCCGGCATCAAGGTGGGCGACCACGTGGTGGCCTCCCTGGAGCAGGTTTGTGGACACTGCGCCAACTGCCTCAAGGGTCAGCCCCAATCCTGCACCCAGCAGCAGGAGTGCGTGCGCGGCGCGGGCGAGAAGCCCCGTCTTTCCTTCCCCGATGGCCGGCCCATCACCCAGGCCTTCGGCACCGGCGGCTTTGCCGAGAAGGCCCTGATTCACGAGAACCAGCTGGCTGTGGTCAACAACCAGGTCAAGTGGGATGAGGCCGCCTGCATCGGTTGCGCCACCATCACCGGAGCCGGAGCGGCCATCAACACCGCCCATGTGCGTCCCGGCGACACCGTGGCCGTCATCGGCACCGGCGGCATCGGCCTGAACATCATTTCGGGAGCCCGGATTTGCGGCGCCAAGCGGATCATCGCCATCGACCTGCTGGACAACAAGCTGGAGTTCGCCCGCAAGTTCGGCGCCACCGACGTCATCAACTCCAAGAACGAGGACCCTGTGGCCAAGGTGCGCGAGCTGACTGACGGCGGCGTGGACCAGGCCTTCGAGGCCATTGGTCTGCCCGTTACCATGAAGCAGGCCTGGGACATGCTGGGCGTGGGCGGCACCGCCTACCCGATCGGCCTGACCAAGCCGGATGCCACGGTCTCCCTGGAGATCAACCCGGCTGACCTGCTGGTCCACCAGCGCGGCTTCAAGGGTGTCTGGATGGGCTCCACCAACATCAAGCACGACATCCCCATGTATGCTGACTTCGCTGTGGACGGGCGGCTAAACATGCATGACATCGTCAGCCAGCACATCAAGCTGAGCCAGATTGACGAGGCCTACAAGCAGCTGGTCAACGGCGAGGTCATCCGTTCGGTCATCACCGAATTCGACTGATCCCTTCCAACTGTCCGGCATTACTGCTGATGATTGTGCCGAACAGGAGTTCTGACAGGGGTTCTGATTACCAGGGGCTCCGGGTGCGCAAGGCATCCGGAGCCCCTTTCGTGTTCTGCTAATCCGAGAGCCGGATCAGGCCAGGAGTCTGCCGATGTTCTCGGCCACTGCGGCAAGGTTGTCGGCGGCTTTGGCCATGGCCTCCTCAAGGCTGACGGCCCCGGGGCTGATGCTGAAGATGGCATCGATGCCCACTTTGTAGAGCTCTTCGGTACCTGCACCCACGTTCCCTGCCAGGGCGATGACCTTGCAGCCAGGGGAGGACTCCTTGACGGCCTGGGCTGTGCCCATGGGGGTCTTGCCGAAACCGGTCTGGAAATCGATGCCGCCCTCGCCGGTGAAGCAGAGGTCGGCGCCGCGGGCCAGCTCCTTAAGGCGTGTGGTCTCTACGACAATATTGACGCCTGAGGCCATAACGGCCGGGGTGAAGGCCAGGAATCCTGCGCCCAGACCTCCGGCGGCCCCTGCCCCCGGTTTGGTCTCCACCTCCCGGTGCAGGTCCTTGCGGATGACGGCTGCATAGTGGCCCAGGGCCGCATCCAGGGTGGCCACCATGGATGGGTCCGCCCCCTTTTGCGGCCCGAAGACGGCAGAGGCTCCTTCGGGACCGGTCAGGGGGTTGGTCACGTCCGAAGCCAGACGAATGCGGGTGCTTGCAAGCCTGGGATCCAACCCGGAGACGTCGATTCGATCCAGTCGAGCCAGTGCAGCTCCTCCCTGACTCAATTCCCGTCCGTCAGCATCCAGCAGCCGGGCACCCAGGGCCTGGGCCATGCCGGCACCGCCGTCGTTGGTGGCCGAACCGCCGAGGCCGACGATGATCTCCTGTGCGCCCTGGTCCAGTGCTTTGCTGATCAGCTCGCCCGTACCGTAGGTGGTGGTGACCAGTGGATCCCGGGTCTGTTCGTCGACGAACTGGATGCCGCTGGCTGCAGCCATCTCGATGGCGGCCGTCCGTCCGTCGCCCAGGATGCCGTAGCTGGCGTCCACGGTCTGGCCCAGGGGTCCGGTGACTTGGGTCTGGATCATATGGCCTCCGGTGGCATCGACCAGGGACTGGACCGTGCCCTCACCGCCGTCGGCCATGGGCACCAGGACCATTTCGGCCTTGAGGGGGCTGCGTTGCAATCCGCGTTCGATGGCTTTTGCAGCCTCCTTGGCGGTCAGGCTGCCCTTGAAGGAGTCGGGTGCAATGATGATTTTCATGGTTGTTACCTTTCCTGACTCGTCGACTCAGAAGACCATATAGACCAGCATGGCCACCAGGGTCATGGTCAGGCCTACCAGGAACTCAAAGGGGACGACCTTCATCCGCTCGCCCAGGGTCATGTTGATGGACTTGGCGGTGACGTGGAAGTAGTTGCCGTGGGGCAGCTGGTCGATGACCGTGGCGCCCGCCTGCATGGTGACGGCGGCAGCTACCCCCGAGGTGCCAAAGGCCAGGATGGACTTGCCGAATGAGCTGCTGCCCAGGATGACGCCCGTGGATGTGGAGGCCGTGGCGGCGGCCATGAGGATACCGGCGATGGGGGCCAGCATGGATCCGGGCACGCCCATGGCATGGATGAGGTTGACGATCTGCTTGGGCAGGTCGGAGCTGGTGATCAGCCCGCCCAGGGCTCCGGCTCCGATCAGGATGAGAACCACATCAACCATGCGCTGCAGACCGGCGCTGGTGTATGTGAGGATTTTGCCGCCCTGTCCCATGGCCAGCAGGCCCAGGATGGATGCCAGGGGCAGGATGTACATGGCATCCACTTGGAACCGCTCCAGCAGGCCGATGTGCAGAATGGAACCCACGGGGTTGAGCAGGAGCAGGACCACGGCGGTGATAGGAGCCACCAGTGAGCGTCCCAAGGAGGGCAGGTCCTTGTCCTTGGAGGCTTTAGCCGCATCCTCGCCCAGGTCGTCCATGGTGACGATCCGCCCGCGATGCTGCATGATGGTGGCCAGCAGGACGGCCATGGCCAGTCCACATAGGGCCGGGATGAAGCTGCCGATCATGACTGCCGAGGGCTGTATGTGGAACCCTGAGGCCACCGCGATGGTGTTGGGATTGGGGGAGATGATGTTGCCGGCCTTGCCTCCGCCAGACAGGGCGATCAGCAAAGCCAGCTTGGAGATCTTGAGTCGGCTGCCGACCTCGATGGCGATGGGTGCCACAATCAGAACGGCCACGGGGATGAAGACCCCGACGGCGCAGATGATCATGGTGGCCAGGGCCAGGGAGAGGATGGCCATGCGCTCGCCCAGGCCGTCCACTATGGCTCGAGCTATCCGGTTGGCCGCGCCGGACTCCATCATGACTCCCGCCAGCACTCCAGCAGCCAGGACCCGGATAACCGTGCCCATGACGCTCTGGGAGCCGGCCACCACGATGTTGACGGTCTGGCCCAGGGAGGCGCCACCGATCAGGCATCCTACGATGGCTCCCAGCATGAGTGCGTAGGTGGTGTTGAGCTTCTTGAGAATGAGGATAATGGCCAGGGCCAGGCCCAGTAGGGCGGCCCACCATGACAGGGTAATGTCCATGTCAGTTCCTTTGATCCGTAACTTGTGCCAGGGACCAGTGTTGGCATCGTCGTAGCTGCCAGACCAGTAACAGTCCCATGATTTTTCTCACTTCCATTGTGGCTCTGTTTTGCTCTTTTTGCCAGGGCTCCCATACTCGAAAAGCGATGGATGGCGTTGGCAAAAATGGTTCATGTACCATGTCCGTAGGGAGGCAAGCCATGACCATAGATCCTGCGACGGCCCAGACAATCGTCGACAATCTCAAGGATGTAATCGAGTACAACATCAACTTTTTCGACACCGAAGGAACTATGGTGGCCAGCACTGATGCTTCGCGCATAGGCAGCTTCCATGACGCGGCCCGTCAGGCGGCCGTTGATTGCCAGACCGTTGCCGTGGATCGTCGGCATCCTTATCAGGGAGCCCGTGACGGTGTCAACGTGCCGGTGGTGCTCAACGATGCGGTGGTGGCGGTCATCGGAATCACTGGACCAGTGAACAAGGTGGGCGCTCTGGGCGGGATCATCGAGCGCATGACCGAGCTCATGCTCTGCGCCAACATGGAGCAGATCGCCCGATTCAACCGGCGGATCATGACCACCAACCTGGTCAACCTGCTGACCCTGGAGCACAAGGACGACGAATTGATGAACGCTCTGGCCCTGGCCCTCGACCTGGATCTGTCGGGTTCACGGCGGGCTCTGGTCGGCCGAGCGCCAGGCATCCGGCTGGAAAGGATCAACCAGGATCGGCTCTACGAGAGGCTCTGCCAGACATGCCTGTCCTTCGGCGTTCCCCTCTTCGCTGTAAGTCCCAGGGACTTTCGCATTTATGCGCCGCAAATGGGGGATGCCGAGCTTGATGAATTCGTGACTGCTCTGCGCAAGGCCCTTGGTCAGGCAGTAGGCTCCAAGGTGGTGCTGGGTGCGGGAATGATTCAGGCGAATCCGGGCCAGTACTGGCACAGCTACCGGCAGGCCTGCGTCGCTGCGCGCTGGGTCGGGTTCACTGCCGATGACCAGCGGTATCGGTACGAACAGATGGGCGCGGGGCTGCTGATCACATCACTGTCCACCGAGCAATGCCGGGCCTTTGTGGAGCAGGTCTTTGCGGGTCTGGCGCCGGATCATGTCGATCGGTTTGAGAGGGTTTTCAGCGCCTACACCCGTCACAATGGCAGCATCACCCATGCCGCCCAGGAGCTTTTCATCCACAAGAACACCATGCAGAACCGGTTGGATGCCCTGGCCAGAGAGACAGGCTACAACCCCCGTCGTCTGAGCGATTATCCCATCCTGGCCACGGCCTTCGAACTTCGCAAATACCTGGCCTACAAGGATATTCCCGACGAAAGCGCCGAGTTGAGTGGCCATACTGAGACCTCTGGTCAGTTTGGTGGATGAACTAGGTCGAACTAGGCCCGACTAGACTCTGTGTTCTAATCCTCTGCCGTCTGATTATCGGCGGAAAGTTGCTTTAGTTCGGCGCGGACTTTCTGGAGTTTGGCGAAGGCTGTGTTGCGGTCCTCGGTGGTTTTGGCCCGGCCGTGGTCTCCGGTCAACTTGGCTTCCTGGGCCTTGAGCAGGTCGATGCGCTCGCGGACTGCGAGTCGATTGTCCAGATCTTTGCCGTCAGTCTGGTCCAGGGTCACCTGGGCACAGAGGCTGTCCCAGAGCTGGTCCATATCGTCGCCGGCCAGGGTCAAGTTAGTCTGATCAGCAGGACGGGGTCTGCCCAGGTGGAGCGCATGCCTGGTCTCATGACCGGCTTTGGTGGGCAGGGCCCGGCGGACGGCCGGCGTGCAGACGAGACCCTTTTCATCCTGGTGAATGGTGATGAAAACCATGCCTGAGGAGCGCATGGCGGCGATATGCTCCAGCACGTCCTCCGGCACATTGGGGGTCTTCAACCCGATGGCCATGATCAGCACCTCATGGCAGTGCGCGCCGTCCCTCACAGGAATGGTCCCGGGTCGCAACAGGGCCAGCATGACGATCTTGTCGACGCTGGTGGAGAAGTGTTGACGCAGTCGTGAGGAGACGGGCGGTCGCGTGGTGAAGGCCCTTATGGGCAGTTTACCCTTGGCTGCTGGAATGGCGGTGGTGGGTGGCAGGCCCAGGGAGAGCGCGGACACGCCTTCGTAGGTTGCGATTGTCATCCTTGGCCTTTCTGTCGCTGTTTCCGTTATTCTACCGGCAGGAGCGCGATCAGAGGCAAGAGTGTCCGTTTGCCGGCAATGTATATTAGCTGTAAACCCGGAAGAGCGGATGCGGGAGCTGAACGAGCTGCAGACATGCGCAAGATATGTGGGTTGGAGTGATGAGGGCTGAATGATGAGCAAAGATGCAAAGATGACTGTAACCGATGAGGAACGCGAACTTTTAGAGGGCTGGACCGAGGTCGATGGCGATCTTGATGGCTGCAGTCCGGATGTGGCTCAGGTCGTTCTGGGCTCCCGGCTGGCCAGCGGGCGCGTGGATGCTCCCCGCTCCCGTCACTGGCAGGTGCCCGAGGGGGTGGACTGCCTGAACGACATCGCCTATGTGGACGATGGTCTGCGCGCCCACAAGCTGGATCTGTACCTTCCTCATGATGCCCTGCTGCGCTACGGCAAGGTGACCCCGGTCTACATCGACATCCACGGCGGCGGGTTCATGTACGGCTACAAGGAACTCAACCGGAACTTCTGCACCCACCTGGCCCAGCGCGGCTTTGCGGTCTTCTCGGTCAACTACCGGCTGATTCCCAGTACGGACTTCATGGGCCAGCTGGGTGACGTGCTGACGGCCCTGACCTGGATAAAGAACCACTTGGACGAGTATCCGGTTTCGCCTGATCGGATCTTTCTGACGGGAGACTCGGCCGGAGGCACGCTGGCCCTCTATACGCTGGCAGTGGAGTCCGATGACCAATTCGCGCAGATGCTGGGGCTGAAACCTGCCGGTCTGCGGCCTCGGGGCGCTGCCTTCGTTTCAGGGCTTTTCGATCTGGCTCCTTACGTATCAGTGGATACGGAAGACGGCCAACCAACCAGTTCACCCACCGATGACCTGGCCATGGTTGCTCCATCCTTCTTCAGAAGCTTTGTGCATGCTGGGGGCGACCAGGCGGCCGACCTGACGACCATGGTCGACATGGTCCACCTGCCGCCGGTCTTCCTGAACACCAGTGCCGACGATTTTCTGCAGGGCGACGCTCTGAAGCTGGCCGAGATTCTGTGCAGGAAGGGCCGCGACTTCGAGCTGCACGACCCGAGGCCCAACCGTCTGCAGACCCTGGGACACGTCTATCCGGTGGCCATGACCTGGCTAGAGGAGAGCCGACAGACCCTGGACCAGATTCGCGATTTCTCCTACGATCTGATTTGAGCCTTTCTGCGCGCCCGGTTCATCCGATCGCTGGCTATGATGGGTAGAGAAAGGTGGGCATCGATGGCGCAAGGCCCCCGGTGTCTGCACAGCCGCTTATAGAGGAGTGATTCATGGACGAGAAGACCTTGGTAGAGAAGCTGAGCAACCTGGAGACCATCGACCAGCTGGTTGACCTGTCCAAGG
>NZ_JBVPQK010000040.1:0-14776 GCF_058197115.1 Bifidobacterium sp. POST2/T3 (B1) | reverse complement strand
TGACGCTGCCGTAGCCATGATGCTCTTGCCCGGCCCGGTCGGATTGATTGGTGTTCGACGCTGCATTGCTGGTGTTCTGCGTCATGATCCTCCTCCTTTTGGCTGGGCGACGCACCGGGGAGTCCGGGGTCGTACTGAAATTGTGATTCCTGATATTGCCGGCTGGGTGTCGGAATAGATTCATATGGCCGGGTCCTTGAGCCGGTCCTCGAACGCTTAGGGAGTCTATGCCATTGATATGGCCTTTCGGCTCCCGTGGTCACAATGTGTCATGTCAGCTGGCAAATCTTTCATAGCGATTCCGGATCCCCGCTCAAATCCATGGCCTCCAGGGGCACGATTCGGGTATGGTGTCGGATCTTGTAGCCCAGGTAAAGGGCAAGCACCAGGGGCACGCTGATATAGGTGACGCCGATCTCCTGCCAGTTCCAGTTGACGAAGGCCTCGATGTTCTGCCCGCCGATGACGACCACGCATAGGATCAGAGCCAGGATGGGCCCCAGGGGGAAGAGCTTGGCATGGTAGCGCAACTCCTCAACCCGGTGGCCTTGGACCACCCAGGCGCGGCGGAAGCGGTAGTGGCTCAGGGCGATGCCGATCCAGACGATGAATCCGGTCAGACCCGAAGCGGCCACCAGCCACATGTAGATCCGCTGGCCGAAGATACTGGCGGCGAAGGTGGCCAGGGAGACCACGAGCGTGGCGACCAGCGAGGCCATGGGGATGCCGTGACGGGTGGTGTGCCCGAAGAAGGACGGGGCGTAATGGTCCTTGGCAAGGGAGTAGAGCATTCGGGTGGAGGCGTAGACACCTGAATTGGCGGATGAGAGGACCGAGGTCAGGATGATGGCGTTCATGACGCTGGCTGCCGAGGCCAGGCCCGCTCGCTGGAAGACCAAGGTGAAGGGTGACATGGCGATGTTCCCCTCGGCGGAGCTGAGCAGATTGGGGCTGGTGTAGGGGATCAGGGCGGCGATGACGAAGATGGACAGCACATAGAAGAGCAGGATCCGCCAGAAGACGTCGTTGATGGCTTTGGGGACCGCCTTGCCGGGGTTTTCGGACTCGCCGGCCGTGACGCCGATCAGCTCAGTGCCCTGGAAGGAGAAGCCTGCAATCAGAAAGACGTTGAGAATGGCGGGGAATCCGCCCACGAAGGGAGCGTCCTTATAGGTGAAATTGCTCAGGCCCACGGCTGGACGGAACATAATTCCGCAGATCATGGCCAAGCCGATGGCCAGGAAGACGATCACCGTCACCACCTTGATCAGTGCCAGCCAGAATTCGGCCTCGCCAAAGGCCGACACGGTCAGGGCGTTGATCAGGAAGATGACCACTAGGACCAGCAGGCTCCAGATCCATCCTGGGGTGTGGGGCAGCCAGTACTGGATCAGCAGGGCGGCGGTGGAGATGTCCACAGCCACGGTGATGGCCCAGTTCAGCCAGTAGTTCCAGCCCATGGCAAAGCCTAAGGCTGGATCCACGTAGCGGGCGCTGTAGGCGGCGAAGGATCCTGACACCGGCAGGTGTGTGGCCAGCTCGCCGAGGCTGGTCATCAGGAAATAGACCATAAGGCCCATGGCTGCGTAGGCCACCAGTGCGCCTCCTGGTCCGGCCTTGGCGATGGTGGAGCCGGAGGTCATGAACAGGCCGGTGCCGATGCAGCCGCCCAGGGCGATCATGGTGACGTGCCGGGTTTTGAGGTTGCGTTGAACCCGGTCGGTGGATGCGGAGGAACTGGTCTTTCCGCCCTGCCTGGTCGCCATAACTGCTCTTTTCCTTGGACTGACCTGAGAGCCCTATGACGACGGTTTCGACAGGCTCCGCTCAGGCGGAATCCAGACGCCTTGCCTGTCTGTGACACTGCACATAGCGCTCCGCAACATCGGGTTGCGACAGTCCCGGACCTGTTCGACCCGGGCCCAACGGGTCGGATGGGCGGATCCTGACCGTTTCGGCCGGACCTCCTTTCGCCGGGTATGCACGACACCGCACTGTCTGATCCCGGTTACTGATAGGTTCGGCGACCTCTTCAGTGGTTTTGCAATTACGGGACAGCATAGAGGGATTCTCAGACAAGGTTGGAGCGCTTGCCTTATAGGGTATAGGGCGAAGTTGTCGAAAACGCTGCTACTGCAAAGCACTACACCCGCTTAGAGTTCGTTGGATCTACTAGGTCGATATCAATTGTGAATGAAGGTAATCAAATGAAAATCCCGTGGTTTAGCACTGATTTGCTAAATCTACATTTCTTGTAATTGAATTAATAAACTGTCCTTGCAAATAAGTACTGCTATACTGAATATGCACTTCGAGGTTAAGACAATGTTGTTTTTATGAAGGGGTGAGTCAAGATGAGAACCAGCAACAAACGTATAATGGCGGCCATGGCTGCAGTGGCGGCCTTAAGCATGGCACTGGCCGGGTGCGGTTCCTCCGGCGGATCCGATGCCAGCAAGGGCGGTGACACCAAGTCGGGCGGCAAGGTCGAACTGACATACCTGCATCGTCTTCCCGACAAGCAGGGCATGACCATGGTCAAGGACACCGTGGCCAGGTGGAACAAGGATCACCCGAACATCCAGGTCAAGGCCACCAAGTTCAATGGCAGCCCCGGTGACCTGATCAAGAAGCTGGAGACCGACGTCAAGGCCGGGAATGCTCCCGATCTGGCTCAGGTAGGCTACGCTGAGCTGCCTGAGGTCTATACCAAGGGCATTGTCGAGGATGTCACTGCAGAGGCAGGCAAGTACTCCAAAGACTTTGCAGAGGGTCCCAGCAAGCTTATGAGCGTGGACGGCAAGGTCTTCGGTCTGCCTCAGGATACCGGCCCCATGGTCTACTACTACAACAAGACTGAATTCGACAAGCTGGGCATTAAGGTCCCCACCACGGCCGAGGAATTCATCGAATCGGCCAAGAAAGCAGCGGCTCAGGGTAAGTACATCATGACCTACCAGCCCGATGGTGCAGGCATGGCCTTCTCCGCCCTGTCCGGCGCATCATCTCCCTGGTACGAGATCAAGGACGGTAAGTGGGTCGTCAACGTTGATACGCCCGGCTCCAAGGCCACGGCCGACTTCTACCAGCAACTGCTGGATGCCAAGGCGATGAACCTGACCCCCAGCACCGACCCCTCCTTCGCTGGTGCCTTCCATGACGGCTCCATCATCGGATCCATTGACGCCGCCTGGAACGCCCCGATCATGATGGACTGGATCGGTGATGCCGGCAAGGGCCAGTGGAGGGTCACCCAGATCGGCGACTGGTTCAAGAACGGCGGGAAGACCGGGCCCAACGGCGGTTCGGGCGTTGCAGCCATCAAAGGCACCAAGCACAAGGCAGAGGCCATGGAGTTCCTGGACTGGTTCAACACCCAGGTGCCTGATCTGACCTCTCAGGGTCTGATTGTCGCGGCCTCCACCGAGAAGGCCAAGACCCCTCAGTCCTGGTCCGAATTCTTCGGCGGGCAGGACGTGATGGCGGAGTTCGCCAAGGCCAACGCCAACATGGGCTCCTTCAACTACATGCCCGGATTCTCCGCGGTGAGCAGCGCCGTCGGCGAGGCTGCCGACAAGGCCGGGAAGGGTCAAGCCAAGGTCTCCGATGCCTTCGACGCGGCACAGAAGACATCCCTTGCCACACTGAAGGATTATGGCCTTCCGATCGCCAAGGATTGATCGGTAACCGCTCTTCGGCGGATACAGCAGGGAGGCCTTCCCTGACAATCTCACCAGGTTGGGGAACCCGGGTCTGTGGCCCGTGTTCCCCGCCTGCGGGAAGGTCGCCCGCCTTATAGGTTCCGAGAGGATGGTTATTCACATGAACCATCGAACAACAGCTGAGGCAGGGGCTCAGAAGAAGGGGAGATCCGAGATCGTCAAACGCAACGAACGGACGGGTTGGGCATTCATGATGCCTTTCTGCATCCTCTTTGCGATTGTCTTCATCATCCCTATTGCCTATGCCGTCTATATGAGCTTCTTCCAGCAGGTGGCCTCGGGCGGCGGCGCCTACGGCGGGGGCGAGATGATCAATAAGTTCGTCGGGTTGGAGAACTTCCGATTTACAGTTACCTCCGCAGCCTTCTGGACCGGCATCGGCAGGGTCCTGATCTACACGGTCATCCAGGTCCCGGTCATGATCATCGCCGCACTGGCCCTGGCCATGCTCCTGGATTCCTTCATTGTCAAGCACGTCACCCCCTATCGGCTGGGCTACTTCCTGCCCTATGCCATCCCGGGCGCGATCGCGGCCATCATCTGGGTATTCCTTTACAACGACCAGTTCTCGCCCATCGTCAAGGGCCTGGCAGCCATAGGAATCCACGTCAACTTCTTCGCATCCAACGCTCTGATCGCCTCCATGGCCAACATCACCACCTGGACCTTCACGGGCTACAATATGCTGATCTTCCTAGCAGCCCTCCAGGCCATTCCTCGTGATCTCTATGAGGCTGCCCGAATCGATGGAGCCAACGGTTTCCAGATCGCCATGAGGATCAAACTCCCCAACGTAAGGGGGGCCGCTCTCCTGGCCATGCTCCTGTCCATCATCGGCAGCATCCAGCTCTTCAACGAGCCCCAGGTCATGCAGACCGTCGACAAGGGCATATCGAACTCCTACACCCCCATGATGATGGCCATGAACACATCGCGAGGCATCCTCACCCCCAAGGGTGACGGTCCGGCTTCGGCCATCGCAATTGTCATGGCGCTGATTGCCGGGGTTCTTGCCGCCCTCTACGCATACATCGAGAGGAAGGTGAACGAATCATGACCTCGGCCAATCCCGCAAGCCTTGCAAAAAAGCAGGACAAGCTCCTCAAGCAGAAGGCCGATGAGCTGCCCCGCTCCATGAGGCCCACCAAGGTGGTCAAGATCACCACCATCGTGGTCCTGGTCTTCGCCTTGATCTACTTCCTCTTTCCCATTTATTGGGCCATCATCGCCTCTACCAAGTCGCCCTCCCAGCTGGTCAGCAGCAACGGCCTCTGGTTTGCGGTCGACCTGAAGAAGATTCCCCAGGCGGTGGCCACCAACTACTCGATCCTCCTGGGCTGGACACATTCACAGTTCTGGCACTGGGTCTTCAATTCCTTGATTTACTCAGGGGTTTCCGCCCTGATCGGCACAGTGGTTTCGGTCATGGCCGGGTATGGCACAGCCAAGTTCCAGTTCCGAGGCAGGGGCGTCGTCATGACCATCGCCATGTCTGCCCTGCTGATGCCCTCGGCGCTGATGACCATCCCCCAGTACTCCATCTTCAACGCCCTCCATCTGAGCAACACCATGCTGGCAGTGATCATCCCCTGCTCGGTCTCGCCCTTCGGTTTCTTCCTGGGAAGGGTGTACGCCCAGAGTTCGGTCCCTACCGAGCTTCTGGAGGCGGCCAGGATCGACGGTGCCGGTGAGGCCAGGATCTTCTTCACGATCGTGTTGAGGATTCTTGCGCCCGCCATGGTCACGATCTTCCTCTTCCTCTTCGTGGCTACCTGGAACAACTTCCTCCTGCCCCTGATGATGCTCTCCAGCGAGAACCTCTTCCCGGTGACACTGGGCCTCTATGGTCTGGTCTCTCTGCCGGTCTTTACCGATCGAGGGGCGCTGATGATGGGGTCCCTGCTGGGTGTTCTGCCGGTGATCGTCCTCTTCTTCTGCCTGCAGCGGTTCTGGCAGGCTGGACTGACCGCCGGTTCGGTCAAGGAGTAAGAGCCCAAGGCTGTACATAGCTTTTCAGTCATTCCGTTACGAGATATTCCAAGGAGATTTGATTCAATGACCACGACCGGGCGCTTTACCCTGCCGGGCGAAGAAAACTTTGCCGAAAAGACCAAGGAACTGGCCAAGCTCTGGGGTGCGGATGCCATTCGCAATTCGGACGGCACGCGTTTGGACCAGGAGCTGCTGAACTTGGGGATGAAGGTGTACAGCGCCTACTTCCCTACTCGCGCCCACAACGAGTGGATCAGCAAGCACATGGACGAGACCCCACAGGTCTACCTGATGTCTGAGCGCATACTGGCCCACGAAGATCAAGTGCAGATTCCCTTGATGGACCGCTATTTCGACCAGCAGCTCAGGCCCAACAGGGATGCCGACCCCCATCGCTACTGGGAGGTCATCGACCGCACCTCCGGGCGGGTCCTGGACCAGTCGGAGTGGAGCCTGGATCCGGATCAGGACCTGGTTCGCGTGACCGAGGCCACCCCCATGCATGAGTACACGGCATCCTTCCTGGCCT
This sequence comes from Bifidobacterium sp. POST2/T3 (B1), assembly GCF_058197115.1. Classification (NCBI taxonomy): domain Bacteria; kingdom Bacillati; phylum Actinomycetota; class Actinomycetes; order Bifidobacteriales; family Bifidobacteriaceae; genus Bifidobacterium; species Bifidobacterium sp. POST2/T3 (B1). Next base: position 8,533 of record NZ_JBVPQK010000040.1, on the reverse strand, counting down.
ACATTATCTGGGATCCGGTCGAGATGTACAACCACCTGACCAACGACTGGGGCGACAAGGAGCACGAGATTCCCCTGGACATCTACCATCCTGCCACCCGAAAGTTCGTCATGGATGCCTATCGGCAGTGGCTGGATGAGAACCCGGCGACCGACGTGGTCCGGTTCACCACCTTCTTCTACCAGTTCACGCTGATCTTCGACCAGCTCCACCGGGAGAAGCTGGTGGACTGGTTCGGATATGCCTGCACAGTCTCCCCCCAGGCCTTGGATGACTTCGAGACCCGGTACGGTTACCGTCTGCGTCCGGAGGACTTCATCAACAAGGGCAGCTACAATTCCTCCTTCTGCATTCCTGGCAGGGCACAGCGCGATTGGATCGATTTCCTCTCGGACTTCGTGCGGGAGAACGTGAAGACCATGGTCGACATAACTCACCAGGCAGGCAAGGAAGCCATGATGTTCCTGGGAGACCAATGGATCGGGACCGAGCCCTACAAGCCGGGCTTCGAGAAGCTGGGTCTGGATGCTGTGGTCGGGTCCGTGGGCGACGGCACCACCCTGCGCATGATCTCCGATATTCCCGGGGTCCGTTACACCGAAGGTCGTTTTCTGCCATACTTCTTCCCTGATACCTTCCATGAGGGCAACGATCCCAGCATCGAGGGGTTGGACAATTGGCGCAAGGCCCGCAGGGCCATCCTGCGCAGCCCCATATCGCGCATGGGCTACGGCGGCTACCCATCCCTGGCGGCCAAGTTCCCCAAATTCGTTCAGACCGTGGCCCGCATCGCAGACGAGTTCCGGGATCTACATGACAGGACCAATGGGAAGGCGGCCCAGGGACAGCTCAATGTGGCAGTGCTGAATTCCTGGGGCGCCATGCGTTCCTGGATGGCCTACACGGTGGCGCACGCCCTGCCCAACAAGCAGACCTACTCCTACTACGGGGTTCTGGAGGCACTGTCGGGCATGAGGGTGAACGTCCGTTTCATCAGCTTCGACGACATTCTGGCCCGTGGCGTGGATCATGACCTGGATGTGATCATCACCGGTGGTCCGGCCGATACGGCCTTCAGCGGTGGCGGGGTCTGGAAGAATCCTGCCCTACTGGAGATCCTGCGGTCCTGGGTCAACGGGGGAGGGGCCCTGGTCGGCATAGGCCAGCCGACCGCTTTGGAAAGAGAGGGGCGCTTCTTCCAATTGGCCGATGTTTTCGGCGTTGATCAGGAGCGCTTCCACACTCTTTCGGTAGACAAATACTTCCCGAAGGTCGCCGAGGGGCACTTCATCACCGCCGATCTGCCCGAGGACGGCAAAGCGAACTTTGGAGAGCCAGTGGTAAACACCTACCCCATCAACGAGGAGGTCACCCTGCTAAGGGCCGACCAGGGTCAGGTGCAGCTGGCGGTCAACCAGTATGGCATGGGCCGTGGGGTCTACCTGTCCGGACTGCCCTATTCGGCCGTCAATGCCAGGCTTCTTGAACGGATCCTTTTCTATGCCAGTGGGCAGGAGGGCCGGTACAGGGACTGGAGCTGCACCAATCCTCATTGCGAGGTGGCCTACTTCCCGCATGAGGGCGTCTATTGCGTCGTCAACAACACCGACTTGCCCCAGGAGACCAGGGTTCGTCAGGCGGACGGCCAGGTCAGGGACATTGTCCTGGAACCCAGCGCCATGGTCTGGCAGCAGGCATAAGGGCAGGTTCGGCAGGAAAGGGGCTATTATGACGACGGTTCAGGATCAGGAGCTGGCCGCGGTTGCCGCCCGCTACCCACTCGAAGGGCGTGTGGAGAGCATTGCGCCTTATGGCAATGGGCACATCAATCAGACTTATCTGATACAAACGGACAAGCGTCGTTACATTCTGCAGCGAATGAACACCTCGGTTTTCCCTGATACGGCCTCCCTGATGCGCAACATCGAGTTGGTGACCGAATTTCTGCGCTCGCAGGGCCAGGAGACCCTGGACATTATCCGCAATAGAGAGGGCAATACCTACTGTGAGCTGGCAAGCGGAGCCTGGCGGGTCTATGCCTTCATCGAGGACACGATCTCCTACGATCTGGTTCCCAGCCCAGATGTTTTCAAGGAGGCGGGCCAGGCTTTCGGACGCTTCCAGAATTCTCTGGCGCTCTTCGATGCCTCTCAACTGACCGAGACCATCGCCCACTTCCATGACACCCCCAAACGGTTCGAGACCTTCAAACGGGCTGTTCAGGAAGATATCAAAGGCAGGGCATCCACCTGCCGGGCCGAGATCGACTGGTATATGGAACGTGCTGACCAGTACCCGGTCATCATGGAAGGGCTTGCCGATGGATCCATTCCACTCAGGGTCACTCATAACGACACCAAGCTCAACAACATCCTGATGGATGCCGCCACCGGGAAGGCCAGGGCCATCATCGATCTGGACACGATCATGCCCGGATCCATGCTCTTCGATTTCGGCGACTCCATCCGTTTCGGCGCTTCGACTGCCTTGGAAGACGAGCGGGATCTGGACAAGGTCCATTTCAACCCCGATCTTTACCGTGCCTATGCCCAAGGGTTCCTGGGAGCCGTGGCCGGCAAGGCCATGGACCGGGAGCTGAGCCTCTTCCCGGCTTCCTGCAGGATTATGACCCTGGAGTGTGGCATGCGCTTTCTGACCGACTACCTTCAGGGCGACACCTATTTCGCCACCGCCTACCCGGAGCACAATCTGGTGCGGACCCATACCCAGATGCGCTTGGTCGAGGAGATGGAGGCTGACGATGCCCAAATGCAGGAGATGACCGCTCAGGTGGTCGAAGAGGTGAGGAGCTGATGCTGAACCGGGTTTACCGGAGCCTCGATGCTCTGATCGGGTACGCCTGTGCCTGTTTGGACCTGGATCCGTCCGATGTCGACTGGGCTCGCAATCAGATCTTGGCGCTTTTCTCCTTGGACTCCTACGATTCCGGGGATGGATCTGCTGATTCCGCCTCCGGTGGCGTCGATGATCTTCTGGAATCGTTTATGCAGGCCTTGGTCGATGCCGGGCTTATGGCTCAGGATGACGCCCCCTCCATGGCAGATACGGTTATGGGAATCCTGTCCTCCAGGCCATCCCATCTGCAGCGGCGCTTCATGCAGGTGGAGAGGGCTCAGGGTGGTATGGCAGCCATGCACTGGTTCTACGACTATTGCGTCAAAAACACCTACATCAAGAAGTCCCGTCTGGACAGGAACCCTCGTTTCTCCTCCGGGGGCGTGGTGGTCACCATCAACCTGGCCAAGCCGGAATTCAAGGACATGAAGAAGGCTGCGGCGGGCAACAGCACCGCAGGAGGGTACCCCAAGTGCACCATCTGCCATGAAAATGAGGGCTTCGCCGGGCGTGACAAGCGCACATTGAGGACCATCCCCCTGACTCTAGGCGGCCATGGCTGGTTTTGGCAGTTCTCGCCCTATGGGTACTTTCGCGAGCATGGCATCTGCGTCAACGCTGATCACACCCCCATGCACGTGGACCGGGACACCTTCGGGAACCTGCTGGATTTTGTGGACCGTTTTCCTGATTACTTCCTAGGATGCAACGCCGCCTTGCCTCGTATTGGCGGATCCGTTCTGGCTCATGACCACTATCAGGGCGGAGGAGAGCGCCTGCCCATGCATCAGGCCGGTGCTTGGCGAACCCTGCACTTGGGCGGCCACCCTGATACACCTATCGAGATTCTGGACTGGCCGGGGACCGTGGTCAGAGTGGTTTCGCCATCACGGCAGGAGATTATCGAGGTCAGCGAAACCGTCAGGCAGGCCTGGGTGGATTACGACAATCCGGACCTAGACATCGCCAGCCAAGGACCAGAAGGGCGGCAATCGGCCCTTTCGCCCAGCCTGGTCAAGACCGACCGAGGCTACGAGATGAGCCTGATCCTGCGTAATAACGGTGTCAGTCCGGAGTTTCCGGATGGCATCTTCCACGTGCACCCGGAGTTCTATCCAGTCAAGCAGGAACCCATCGGCCTGATTGAGGCCCAGGGGCTCTTCGTCCTGCCCGGAAGGCTGGTCGGCCAGCTTGCCTGCCTGGAAGAGGCTATGGTGACAGGTGCCGGGCTTCCCGAACAAGTAGCCGACTTCAACTTGGAGTATGGCGAAATTACCAAGACTCTGCAGGGATCGCGTAATCCGGACAAGGTCCATGAGGCCCTTAAGAGTGAAATCGGTAGTGTCTGCGCCCGGATCTTGGGCAACACCGCAGTCTTTAAGCGGCCCGAACAGACCGAGGAGTTCCTGCGGGGGCTGGGTTGCCGGTAGGTGGCGTATATGAATAACACCAATGACAGGGGATGACCGATGGGCAGAACAAGCATGGACGGAAACCAGTCGATCACGAGGGCGAGCGCCACGGACTCTTGGGAGACTCTGTGCACCGAAGTAATGGAAGTGCACCTCAGGCCTGACTTTCCTTCAGTGATTGACTATCGGCTGAAGGCGCCTCAGGCTGGAAGGACCATGCTTGGGCAGGTCCGGGATATGCGTCTGGTGGCCATCAACGGCGTCGAGATTGAGCTGGGTCCTGACCAGGTGGAGCTGGAGCGGGAGAATCAGACCAGTCTGGTCTATCGACTTCATGTGATCGCTGCAGGTCAGGGGATCGATGCGGTTTTGGCGGTCCGTATCTCAGTCGAGGACGCCTCTCTGAGCTATAAGGTGATCTCGATTAGGAACCAGGCCGGCCCCGATCATCCAGTCCAGACGGTGGCCTTCCCTGGTCAATGCCTGATTTCCGTGACTAGTACTCAGGCGGATGCGGAGTTTACCGGCGCCCGCATGTCTGCGGATGTCTCCATCAGCGGTGATGTGCACCAGGCAGTCACCGAGCAGATGGAGGAGGACCCTATTGGGCAGGACTACATGTATGGCTTCCTCTCCGCGGATGGCCTCAGCGCCGGCCTCTGGAGCAACTCCGAGCACGATGGGACCACTGCCAGCAAAACGGGAACCGGTGGCGCGCAGAACACCAGAGTTATGACGGTTCGCGACCAAGTGGACGGAGTTACCGTCCTTGGCCTGACTAGTGCACCTTGGATATACAACCGGGTGGTTCAGGATTCCCACGGACGCTCTTATACGGTTGAGGAGACGGACAAGCCCGCCATGGCAGTGGCTCTGGCCGGAGACCTGAACGATGACGGGGTGGTCAACTGGCAGGACGGCGCCATCGCCTTCAGGCACATCATGAACAATCCGTACGGTTCTGATGACATCCCGGACCAGGTGGCACGACGCATAGCTATGAACTTCGGCTCTCAGGCCCAGAATCCCTTCATGACAACCTTGGATAATGTCAAGCGGGTGGCCTTGGCTACCGATGGCCTAGGTCAGTCCGTCCTTCTCAAGGGATATGGCAACGAGGGCCACGACTCCGGCCATCCGGACTACGACGACATCGGTCGACGAATGGGCGGAGTCCAGGACTTGAATACCTTGATGGACAGGGGCAAGGCCTATGGTGCCCGGTTCGGCGTCCATGTCAATGTGGACGAGATGTTTCCCGAGGCCAAGGCCTTTTCTGAAAACATGATTCGCAGGGACGACAAGGGCGGCCTCTGCTATGGCTGGAACTGGCTGGATCAGACCGTGGGTATCGATGGCATCTATGACCTGGCCTCAGGCGCCAGGAGGGAACGCTTTGCCGCCCTCGCCCGTGAGGTCGGCGACAGGATGGACTTCGTGTACGTGGATGTCTGGGGCGATGGGACCTCGGGGGAGGAGGATTCCTGGCAAACCAGAAAGCTCTCGAAGATTCTGACCGATAACGGGTGGGGGATTGGCACGGAGTACGCTTCGGCCAATGAGTATGACGCCACCTTCCAACACTGGTCTCTGGATTTGACCTATGGATCCCCCCACGACAAAGGTGAGAACTCCCAGGTCATGCGCTTTCTACGCAACCACCAGAAGGATAGCTGGATAGGTGATCACCGAGCTTTCGGAGGCGCGGCCAACGCCCCGCTCCTGGGCGGCTACAGCATGAAGGACTTCGAGGGATGGCAGGGGCGCAATGACTTCGATGCCTATATGGATAACCTCTACACCTGCGACCTCTCGACCAAGTTCATCCAGCATTTCAGAATCATGGCCTGGTACAACGACCCCATCAACGTCGATTCCGTCCATGACTCGACCAGGAATCAGGGGAACGAACAGGTCGAGCTGGTTAATGATCAAGGTGACAGGCTGATCATCTCCAGGGGTTCCAATGAGCAGACATCACCCGCCTACCGCGAGCGCACGATGAGGCTGAATGGTCGCGTGGTGCTTGTCGGCGATCTGGAGGCCAATGACCCTAAGGCCGACAAGCCTGGGCTTGAAACTGGAACCGGCGCAGGGGCATATCTGCTGCCCTGGGTCTGGAATGCCAATACAGGGGACCTGCTTGATCCGGATGAACAGAAGCTCTACCACTGGAATACTGCTGGCGGCTCAACCACTTGGGAGCTCCCGGAATCGTGGCGCGATGCCTCTACTGTCATCGTCTACCGGCTGACCGACCAGGGCAGATCGGAGCCAAGGGAGATTCCGGTGGTGCACGGGAGCCTCACCCTGGATGCCAAGCCCAGAACACCCTACCTGGTCTGTCGGCATGCGGGCCAGGGAGTCCAGGTGGACTGGTCGGGAGAGCATCTGGTTGATGCAGGGTTCAACGGTGGCGAAAGGCTGTTCCAGTCGGTCTGGTCCGTGAAGGGGCCCGGGCGTGCCTCGATCACCAAGGGCCAGTGCGCCAATCCCATGCTCAGGCTTGAGGGCTCGGTCTGTGCTGTGCAACCCTTGACCAGCCTGGTGCCAGGCAGACGGTATGCCCTCTATCTAGGGCTTGACAACCGTGGCGGTCGGGTCGAACTGAGTGTGGAGGCGGACCAGGGTGGGCAGCTGGCTCGTAATATGAGCGGCCCGAGCATTGCCGAAAACTATGTCAAGGCCTACGCCCACAACACCGATGCCCCAACGACTGACGGCAGCAGCTACTTTCAGAATGCCTACCTCTTCTTCACAGCGCCCAAGGGTGGGCAGACCCGTCTGGCCTTGGCTCATGAAGGGGGTGGTGTCGCCTACCTTGACGACATTCGCCTGGTCGAGAACGACTATGCCGGCATCAGCCTGGACCAGGACGGTCATCTGGCTGAGCTTACCTGTGACTTCGAGGATAACGTCCAGGGGATTTGGCCCTTTGTGGTTGCTGGGGCCGAAGGGGTGGAAGACAACCGAATCCACCTGGCCCAGTTGCATGAGCCCTTCACGCAGGCCGGGTGGGATGTCAAGAGGATGGACGATATCCTCCAGGGTGGCTGGTCTCTGAAAGTCAACGGTCTGATTGGGAGGCATGCTCTCCTCTTCCAGACCATTCCCCAGAACGTTCCCTTTGCGCCGGGCCGGCACTACAGGGTCTCGTTCGACTACCAGTGCGGATCAGACGGCATATACGCCTTGGCAATAGGTAGAGGCGAATACCCCGGTGAGGACCTGAACCTGTATCCTTTGCACAAGGCTCTAGGGGCCACCGCCAGATGCGAGTTCGAGCTGACTGGCGATCCGAATGGCGATACCTGGTTCGGCATTTACTCCACTGACAGAAAACCAGATCTGGAAGGCAGCAGCGGCTCGGAGGCCAACATGGCTGGCTACCAGGATCTGGTTCTCGACAATCTGCGGATTACCAGTCTCTAGTCAAAGATTCCTTAGTCAAGAAGGAAGGGTTGCATGGTCAATTTCCTTAACAGCCGGTCGCGCTTATATCGCTACTGCGCTCGCCGCTGGGTCAGCTGGTAGGCCACCAGGAGGACGATCAGCCAGATGGGCCCGGCGATGACGGCCACCCGATAGCTGGACGAGAAGCACATGAGCACGACGATCATGGCCAGGAATGCCAGGACCGCCCAGGGGGTCACCCGGGCAAAGGGCAGCTTGAAGTGCAGGGTGTCCAGGGCGCTTTCGCCGGTCTTGCCCGCCAGGTCGCCGGGGCCCTCACCGCGGGCAATGGCACGCCGGAAGAGCATCTCGGTCACCATGATCATTGACCAGTTGATGATGGCCGAGATTGTGGCGATGCTCATCAGGTAGTTGAAGGCGAACTGGGGCCAGAGGAAGACCACGACCACGGCCAGGGCGATGATGCAGGCCGAGGTCAGCACTCCTGCGTAGGGCACCCCTCCCTTGGAAAGCCTTCCCAGATACTTGGGGGCATTGCCCTGCCGGGCCAGGGAGAAGAGCATGCGGGAGTTGGAGTAGAGGGCCGAATTGTAGACGCTCATGACCGCAGTCAGGCAGACGAAGTTGAGGATGCCTGCGGCCGCGTGGACCCCCACCGAGTCGAATATCTGGACGAAGGGGCTGACGACCATGCCTTGCGCATTGGGCTTGCCGATGGCATTCCAGGGGACTACGGCCATGATCACCCCAAGTGTCAGGATGTAGAAGACCAGGATCCTCCAGATGATGGCGTTGGTGGCCTTGGGGATGGTCCGACGGGGATCGGAGGCCTCCCCGGCGGTGATGCCGAT
>NZ_JBVPQK010000039.1:0-14793 GCF_058197115.1 Bifidobacterium sp. POST2/T3 (B1) | reverse complement strand
GATCCCGAACGGGTGGCTCAGGTGGTGGCCTTTGCCATTGATCAGCCTGAGGATACCAATGTGTCGGAATTCACCGTGGGCCCCACCATTCAGCCCTGGTGAATTCCTCCGCCACTGCCTTTAGTCGCCACTGGAGGAAAGAAGACGGATGCCGGCTTGTGCCATGGCCTTTCGAGCCTCGATGCCCTGATCCTCGCTGACCGGGACAGTCAGATCCTCGAAGACCGTGACCTGGTAACCCAGCTTTGCGGCATCCAAGGCCGTCTCCTTGACGCAGTGGGATTCGGCGATGCCGACTACATCCACCTGGTCGACTCCTGCTTGCGCCAGTGCGTCGGCCAAGGTGACTCCAGATGACTTGGCGGCAGCGAATTCCTCCCTGCTCTGGATTCGATCGGTGTTGTCTTCGACGCCTTCGAATCCGGAGTAGGCGGCGGAATATTGGCCCTTTTTGAAGTGATGGGTGATGCCCAGCTCCCGAATGCTGGGATGCAGCTCCGCCCCGGGTGATCCGGCCACGCCGTGCTTGGGCCAGGTATCCACAAAATCCGGGTGATCGGACCAATGAGACCCGGGTTCGATGTGCCAATCCTGGGTGGTGGCCATGTAGGCATAGTCCTTGGCATGGTCGTGGACATAGTCGGCGATTTTGTCGGCTGTGGCGTTGCCTCCCTCGACTCCCAGCTCACCTCCTTCGCAGAAGGTCGGTTGAACATCCACGACGATCAAAGCCTTGGACATAGTAATCACTCCCTTGGTCGATGCTGACGGTAGGCAGAGGGAATACCGGTTGAAGCTCCTCGATCATTTCCTCTTACGTATCAGTCTAATTCCCGCAGATGCGTCGGTCCTTCTGCTTTAGTGCATGTGGGCGAATATGGCGGCGAATCAGCAACTTGTGGACAAGATGATAAAGGAGGTAGCAAGGGTGATCAACCGTGGCTGTGTAAGGCGGATCCATGCGGTCTTTTGAGGTGTTTGCTTGGTAGCATAAGTGCCAGGATTGTACGGAGTTATGGTCGGTGCTTCCGGGCCTGCCTCTTCCGCGTGATGAGGGAGCGAGCATTGTTTCAAGGTAGGGGATACGGGTATGAGGATCAATGAGTTTGGGCAACCTATTGGAGATGCGATTTCGTTTGTCGGGGCCATGGTGCCGGAGCCTGTCAAGTTGACTGGCAGAACCGTTCTGGTGGTGCCCTTGGGCGAAAACCAAGGTGATGCCTTTTATGAGCGGATTTTCGGTCCAGAATGCGACCAATCCATCATGACTTATAGCACTCACGACATCTATCCTGATAGACCAACATTCGACTCAGGATTCGCATCTATGATTGCAAGCCGGGATCCTCTCTTCTTTGCTATTCTCCGCAATCCGTCTGTGCCTGGCCTTGGTGTCGGTCAGTCTGCAGGTGGGAAGGATGAGGATATACACGGGCATGTCAAGCTTCATGATTCGTCGGATCTGTTGGGCATGTATGCCTTGCACCGGATAAGGTCCGACATGGGAAGCGTCGAGATGGGCCACGTTATCTATACCAGGGAGTTGCAGAGAAGCAGGCAGGCCACCGAGGCCCAATATCTGATGGCTCGGCATGTCTTCGAAGACTTGGGCTATCGCCGATACGAGTGGAAGTGCGACAGCCTCAACGCGCCCTCACGGTCGGCGGCGCTGAGGCTGGGGTTCAAGGCTGAAGGCCGGTTCAGAAACGACATGGTCTACAAGGGTCGGACTCGGGATACGGATTGGTTTTCCATATTGGATAGTGAATGGCCAACAGTGAAAGAGCGGTTGGAGACCTGGCTGGATGATGACAATTTCGATCAGGATGGCAGGCAGAAGCGCCGTCTGCAGGATTGCTGAACTATTGCTGTTGCACTGCTGCATCCTTGATAAAGCCGAAGTATGCATTCATGGCTCGGGCTGTTGGAGTGTCATTTCGACGCATCAGTGCAAGTGGAGCCCCTTCAAACAGCACCTTGCCACCCGCGCTTCCAGCCCCTGGACCCATATCAATCACCCAGTCGGCCTGACCGATAAAGCGCAGATTATGTTCTATGGCGACAATAGTCAGGTCTTTATCAGTGATGAGTTTGCGTAAGAGGGCAATCTGCTGCAAGATGTTGGATTCATGCAGGCCGCTGGTAGGTTCATCCAGAATCAGGGTCTCATGAATTCCGTCTTTGAGCAGCTTGGCCAGCTTGAGACGTTGTAGCTCACCGCCCGAGAGCGTATCGAGAGCCTGTCCAACGGATAGATAAGACAGCCCGACATCCTCCAAGGCTCTCATGGCTTGGCCCAGCACTTCATGATATCGGTGCGTGGCCTCGCTGGCAGTCAGTTTCAGCGCCTGGGCGATGCTGAGACCGTGGTATCTGGCAGACAGGGCTCGTGCTGAATATCTGGTTCCATGGCAGCTTTCGCAGACAGTGCTGGCATCGCCCATGTAGGCAATATCAAGAGTGACAACTCCTTTGCCCTTGCAAACAGGGCAGGCTCCGGCAGCGTTGAATGAGAAGAGTGACGGGGACTCACCTGTGGCCTTGGCGAAGGCCTTGCGCAGTGGGTCGAAGACGCCCAAGTAGGTCAACAGGTTGGAGCGCCCACTGGCCTTGATCGGCTTCTGATCCAGGAGCATGGCATCATGCTGAGCCATGAAGCCTGCCTTGATCAGGGTGCTTTTGCCTGATCCGGCCACACCGGTCACCACTGTCAGCATATGCCTGGGTATCTTGGCGTGGGCTTCTCTGACGTTGTGGGCAGTGATCTTGTCTATCGCGTAGAAGCCATGCGATGGCGCCACTGGTTCGTTCACTACGCCTGGATCTGACAGAGCTCTGCCCGTGGCTGTGCCGCTTTCCAGCAGAGACTGATAGCTCCCTTCGAAGACGATCCGTCCTCCTTCCCTGCCTGCTCCTGGCCCCATGTCGACGATACGGTCTGCAATACCGATGAGCTCGGGGTCATGATCCACGATTACCACCGTATTGCCCTTGTCCCGTAAGCCCTTGAAGATTTTCTTGATCCCGGTCAGGTCATGGGGATGTAGCCCAACACTTGGTTCGTCAAAGATGTAGAGAACGTCATTTAAGGGGCTGTTCAGGCAATTGGCGATTTTCAGACGCTGTGCCTCTCCTCCGGAAAGCGTAGAGGTGCCACGCTGTAGACTCAGGTAACCCAGACCAACCGTTATCAGGTTAGCTATCTTGCGCTCTAGGTCCTGTAAAATGGACTCTGTCTGATCGTCATGAATCTTCCCCAGCCAGTCCTGCAGGTCAGCAACGCTCATGGCTGAGCAGTCAGCTATGTTCAGTCCGTCAATCTTGGCCGAGCGCACCCTGGCGTTGACCCTGGCCCCTTGGCAGTCGGGGCACTGGGTGATTCGCGTAACCTGCTCCAGCTCATGCTGGTACTTGTCGCCGTTTTGGTTGATGAAGGTCTTGGTGATCCGGGGCACCAACCCCTCATACATGGCCGTCTTGTGCCAGTTGGGACTAGGGTGTGCCGGTTTCTGCTTCTTGCCATAGAGCAGAAGGTCAAGGTCGCTGCTCGTCCACTCCCGCAGGGGCAGATCGTTGTCAAAGTAGCCTGAATCCGTATACCTGGTCAGTCTCCAGCCGCCTGGCTGGAAGGTGGGAAAGTTGATGGCTCCCTGGTTCAGTGAGAGATCCATGTCGAGCAGGCGATCCAGCACCAGAGTGCGCACAGTTCCCAGACCCTGACAGGTCGGACACATCCCGGCAGGATTGTTGAAGGAATACGTCATGGAGTACCCGATGAAGGGCTGGGCAGTACGGGAGAAGAGCAGGCGCAGGGCGGTGTAGATATCGGTGTAGGTGCCTACGGTTGAGCGGGCATTGCCTGAGAGCTGCTTCTGGGTTACGACAATGGAGAAGGGCAGGTTGTCGATCCGGGCGACTTCAGCAGGCTCATACTTGGGCAGAAGCTGCTGAATGTAGGAGCTGTAGCTGCGGTTGATCATGCGCTGTGATTCGGCTGCCAGCGTGGAAAACACGAGAGACGACTTTCCTGAACCCGACAGGCCGGTGACGACGGTGATGGCCCGCTTGGGTATGGACAGCGAGACCTGCCTGAGGTTGTGCGTGGAGGCCCGATCGATAAGGATGGATTCTGTTCTCATCTGGCGACTCGCTCCTGGCGCAGCTTGGCAATGAGTCTGTTGGCAAGAGCGGTGAACACTTCCTGCTCGTCTTCGGACCAGACCTGTCGGGCACCCTCCTCAAGGGTCTTGTGCTGCTGATCGATGATGCTAAGCATGTCCCGACCAGCCTGGGTCAGACTGGTCTCCAGCTCGCGCCGGTCACGAGTATCGGGCGTCTGCCTGATGTATCCGAGATCGCGCAGCGTGCTCAGGTTCTTGGAGACCTTGGACCGGCTCATGCCGAGCCGCTGGCCGATCTGAGATGGCATGAAGGATCCTGTACGCAGAACAGTAAGGATGTCGAACTGCTGCCAGGTGACGTTTCCCGGGTTGGCCCTGTTGCGCTCTGCTACGAATTCGCACTGCAGATACATGAGAGCATCATAAAGGGAGGACGGCTTATTTAATTGCATAATAGAAACTATATCTTATCAGAAACTATCTGTCTCCCAGGTAGTTGGCTATGCTTCGGGTTCGGCCTTGTCCGACTGTATCGAACCGATGAAGTCAGGTCTCGGTAGGTTTACTGCTTGCCTTGTTTTGCTGGAACAGGACAGGATGCTTCGTGGACCACTTAACCTGATCCTATGGCGCTGAGGACTCTCTTTCGCGCGCAGCCGTTGTTGCTTGAAAAAGCTTCATGCATGAGAATAGGCGTACGCCTGCTTGGGTAGATTTCTTGATGCAGTTGAGCGATTCTTGGATGAAGTGCCGACCTATCAAACTATCGGTATTGCTTAGCTAGTCGGCTATACAGCACGACGATGCTGACACCTGGATGCTACGTAAGCAAGCATATCTACCGGTCGGAGAGGCCGAGCCATGGCTCTTCCTTTGCTCGAGTTTCACCTGCAGTAGGAACGTTGATTTGACAGCCAGGCCTTCTTTGTCAATAATGTAGCATGCTACATTCTAGAGAGGCGGTATCTCTTGGAGCTGTCGGAGAAGCGGCCAGAAGGGCTGGTCAAAATAGCCAACACCCTGCTGGAAAAGCATATGAACGAGTGCGTGCGGAGCATCTTTCCCAATCTGACTGGTCCTCAGTTTGTCATGGTCTATTACCTGTATGAGCAGGAGGGCCTGGAGGTGACGCAGAAGACGGTTGCCGACAGGTTCCGCTTAAGCCATCCCACAGTTCGGGGGGTTGTCAAACGGCTGGTCACGGCAGGATGGTTGACGGCAAAGCCGCAGGCTGATGACCGACGTCAAATGGTTCTTGAGCTCACCGGGCAGGCGCGCAAGGAGCTGAATGCCCACCAGGTGGAGATCCGGCATGCATTGGAGGCCACGGGCAAACTTGCCCTGTCTGGGTTCGATGAGCAGGAGAGCAGACGGCTGGTCGACTACCTGGAACGGATCATTAGAAACATGGAATCCTGATCTGCTTCTAGTAGGATCACGCAGGCTTCGGACCGAGCCGGTGAAGAACGGAGAGGATGCGGCATGTATAAGGATGGCAGCAAAAGGGAGCGTGGCCAAGGCGGAGGTGGGGAAAATCGCACTGCAATGATGGGCACGCTTCTGGCTGGAGCATTCCTTGCTTTGATGGCAGAGACCTTCCTTAACAATGCTCTTCCCACCATTATGGCGGAGTTCCATGTTTCCCAAGCCACCGCTCAGTGGCTGAGTACCGCCTATCTGCTGGTGGTGGGGCTGATGATCCCTGTTTCAGCCTGGGTGTTTTCCAACTTTCGGTCAAGGCACACTTTCATCGCTATGATGGTGACCTTTCTGGCGGGCTCCCTTGTCTGTATTTTTTCTGGAGGACATTTTGTCCTGCTGCTGATCGGCAGAATCATTCAGGCCTTGGCCGCAGGGTCGCTGATGCCTTTTATTCAGAACGTGGTGCTGTTGCTTTTCCCTCCGGATAGGCGCGGCGTAGCCCTAGGCGTGGTGGGCCTGGTGGTGGCTTTGGGCCCCACGGTGGGACCCACGCTCTCCGGGTTTATTCTGGAGCACTGGTCCTGGAGGGCTCTGTTCGTTCTGCTTGCTGCCTTGAGCGCCGCGATCCTGGGGGCATCGTTCTTCTTGGTCTACACGGTCAATGACCAGGTGAGAACCCGTCTGGACGTGCTTTCCGTAATATATTCCTGCTTGGGCTTTGGGCTTCTGCTTTATGCGCTATCCGCTATTGGTGCCGAGGGGGGCGCATCGGCATTTGACCTGGGATTGCTTCTGGCTGGCTTGCTGGTGGTAGTCCTGTTCTGTCGGCGTCAGTTGCACCTGGAGTCCCCGTTGGTGAATTTGCGAGTCTTCACGAACGCTACCTTCAACCTGACCAGCCTGCTGAGCACCCTGAGCAACATCGCCATGGTCGGTGTGGAGCTGGTCCTTCCTCTCTATTTGCAGAACACGCGTGGATCAAGCGCGCTCACCTCTGGTCTGGTCATGTTGCCGGGAGCCATTGTCATGGGCATATTCAACCCTCTCTCCGGAATGATCTACCAAAGAATCGGGGCGAGGAATATTTCCCTTTTGGGGTACACGGTGCTGCTGGCTGGCACCTTGCCGATGATATGGTTCGGCACCTCCACCAGTCTGATCTTGATCGCCGGCTGTTATGCCTTGCGCCTGGTCGGGGTGGCGCTGGTGATGATGACCACCTTCACCGAGGGCATTAACGCCCTGCCGCTGGAACTTGCGGCTCATGGCAACGCTGCAGCCTCTACCGTCCGCCAGGTGGGCGGCTCGCTAGGTACGGCCGCTGCCATGATGATTGTGACCATCGGCGCAGAGCGGGCTCGCCAGGGCGGACCCATGTCAGCCCAAGCACTCGACCAGGGCTACCAATGGGCCTTCATCTTCCTCGCAGTCATAGCCCTGATCGGTCTATGCGGCTCGCTCTTCCTCAAACCGAATAGAACTGCAACTGAGTAAGAAAGGCATCTTTTCGCTCTCAATGCAGAGTCTTATACGGACACGGATCGGCTCAAAATGCCAACGGTCGGGGATGCTTGCATAGTCATAATTTGATGTTCAAAACTGTCGAAAACGCCAACTGCATAACGTGAGTAGGATTCTGGAGCGGCGAAGAGAACCTTTGCTGTCGGGAAATGCTTGAATTAGAAAATTTATTGCGGGCCTCAGACAGGTATACATAAGTGAGGATGGAGATAAAGGCTTTTACTTATCGAGCGTCTTTTGCAGTGCCCGGCAGCCCCTTTCAAAACCAGACTGCTTCTCGGGCACAGACCAACGCCATCCAGAATAACTCGCCCGAAGAGATACCAGAATGCGTCAAGAAGGGAATTACTGAGGACGTAGAAACGGCTATTGCGCAGGGCAAGGCCGGGAATTCGACAAGGAAGAGAAAAGCGTTATCCAATACGGGGCGAAGGAAGCCCTCGATCATCGAATCGGTTATGCTCTAGCAGGTGATATATCCTAAAAATTGCAGAACGATTACACGCACTTGCGACCACACCCTAGTGCTGATGCCTGGCTGAATCACAGGTATGACGCTTTATAGATGTACGAAATGCAAACTGATATGACGCCAATCAGCACATTTGCAGATCTCATGACCTGCATTCTGCCATGGACGTACTCCGCACTTAGCCCGAATGAGGTGCCTATCAGCCTGGCGACCAGAACTGCCAGCGACTTTTCCACCCCGGTCTCGAACCTGGCGAGGAAGCGATCGGTCATTCGCTTAAGTAAGCTCACCTGCTGCAAAGATCTATGGGTGCCAATTTGTAGTTGGTGACGGGCCCGAGCGTATCCTCGCCTACGTTTGCCGTAAGTCTTGAAAGGCATGGCCCTGAACTTCCTTTGTCTCGTCCTGCGCACAGCTTCTGGGTGCTGCGAAACATCCTTGTCTTGCGAAGCACTTAGGTGATGAGGCCCCTAATGATAACAAGACCGCCTATCTCACTATTAGACGACCCGCTGAACAACCAATGTGGAAAAGAACCAGACCGACAGCGCAAAGAACAACAATGCCGACATGCGAAATTCGAAACGCGGGGTATTGTTTTAGGTTTGGAATCAACCTTTTTGAGAATGCCGTATAAGTCTTGGCTGCTCAATCCTACGCTCTTACAGCCCGTCGTGATGCGGTGACACAGGTCGTTATGGATTTCAGGCTGGCAGAGCAACCTGCGGACATGATTGATGCTTTGGAAGAAAAAGGCGGAGTGCTATTTGTTGAATATCCCCAGGTAGCGTCGAGTGTGTAGGGAAAGGATTGTCCCTGTGGCTATGCAGCTTCGGTGAGAAATATGTGTTTGTGGTAGTCCTCGATAAATTCATGCGAAGGTTTGCTGATTGTGGCAATGTGATTCTCTGATCTTCAAAAGCGTAGAGCCATTGATCATTGACCGGCGAATGCCTTACCTTGTCATGGTTGACCATGATGCGGTAATCGTCGTCGATTGAGATGAGCCCTTGATCAAAAGCCCGGTCGTGGAATGCATTGAGCAGCAGGCCGTTCGACGCAGCGGTTTTTTCGGTCGGGGTTGATGCTTTCCATGGTTTGATATGGCTGGCAATCAGCATCGCAGGTATCTGCATACCGGTGATGCAGCATGTGTACTGGTAGTTCAAGGGCAGTGAATTGCGGAAGTAAGACTGGTTGATCCGCTGAATCGTGGTCGCTTCGCGCTCGCCGCCTTCGGGATTGGGCTTGTCAAACAGCAGTTTTGTTGCGGTTTCGAGCGTGGAGTACCGGTCGGAAGCCAATGGTGCTGGGTGGAAGTCTTGTTTGTTCGCTTGTAGGAGTGCATGTTGGAGCAAATTGAGGCATTCTGCCATGAAGGCATCGGGATTTTCGGCGTACCATTGCTAGACTTGGGAGTCCAGCTTGCTGCCATGCTTCATACCTGCCTTGCCCTGTGCAATCCGATTGATGACATGGGATGCGACGTTTCAGTTGCTGTTTTATTCTGGCTATTATTGCTTTGTTCCTGAGCGTACTGTGGAAGGAGAGGGACGGATGACAAGGGAGTTGGAGCTCTCGCCACGGCACGGCAGCGAGTTGGTTTCTGTTGAGTATTCGTTGGAGCTTGCGAACGACAAAGGTATAGAGGCTGGAATTAGCGTTGCTAAAGCGACCGGAGATTTTGGTGATGGAATCTACGTGGAATCCATTGAAGAAGATGCTGCATCTGACCATGTGCAAGATGACGCGCAGCTTGATTACAAGATAGCTGCAGCTTGTGGAGTGGTTGCTGGTTTATGCGATTCGATTTTTGTTGGCAAGTTCTCTCTGGACAGGGCGAACGAGTGGGGTTCGGAGAAAGTCAATGAATTCGTGGTTTGGGTGGCAAAGCAGCATTCTGGTTTTAAAGGAGAGTCCCTGCGTGATGCCATTCAATTCCTAGAAGATGAATATCCTTTTGTTGGCGATAAGTACACAGCCGAATTTGGCGGCGGTTTGCAACATCATCTCAGGGACTTTTCTCACCACTTCTCCCTTGAAGGATTGGTGTTCTCTATACTCACTCAATTTACCGGAAAGGTATACGGCACCAATCAGTACGGAGATTTCATTGCAATCCCGGTGGAAGAACAATGGTTTAAGGAAGGACTGATCGGTGATAATTTCTGCGAAAGGCTGTTCTTAGGAACAGTGCGGTGGTTCTTGCACATGGCATCAGACATGGCAGGGTCAAGTTCGAATCCCGGTCAGGGCACAGGGATACCTGGACCTTTGCTCTCTATTATTAAGGAATTGTCCGCCTTGCCCGTGTTTGAAAATGCCATGGATTCTGGCATGGGGGCACGCAAATTCATTTCCAAGATGTTCAATGGGACCTTATTTGCACAAGTGGATGATGAAGGTCGTAAAGTGCCTCGTAGGTTTAACCTGCGAACTGAAATTGGAATTGTGCATGAACTGGGGCGCCAGGCGCTTCCAGTGTTGCTGAATGAATGCTTGACGCGGGGCTGCTATTTTCTTCATCATCTTTATCTGGAGATGAAAGATAATGAGGTCCGCTCTTTGTCCGATTTGAAGCAGCTGGACATGGACCGAATTCTTCCATTCAATAATTCCAGAGTTGTTCGCATGGTATCCATTGCCTCGGCCACTTTTACTGCGGTGGATCTGGCGGATGCTGCTATTCGGGCTGCATTGGTCGGGGTTACGGAAGGCAGGGTACTTGCCGGCAAGGAGTTCTTGCTGAGAGTCAACTACGTAGGTGTGACTCGTCTGGTTTTCGCAATAGGTGTGGATGTCAAAACGGTATGGGAACGAAGAACAAGCCACAGGCAGCGGCAGCAAAACGACGATTCGGCCGATCGGGCGACAATGGAAACGCTCTCGTTGAAGCCGGAGCATCTATCTGTTCTGTTCTCGATAGAGCGACTGGCGCTTTATGAGGACATAGATCGAAGTAAGGCAGTGGATCGAGGCGAAAAAGAAGAATGGTTTGGCAAATGGTCTGAAAACCTGCCTGCTGACTGCGTTCTTCTTAATCAGGGGCAAGTGAAAGAGAGAATTGAAGAACTTGTTGCGCGAGATGGAACTACATGGAAAGCCTTGGTTCTGATTGAACTTGCACGGTTTGTGCCATATGACTCCTATCGTTCTGAAATGGAGTCAGAGGATCCTGACGGAAGGTCAGACTCCTCAATCAAAAGGACTAAACGCCCAAAATTTGATTCAAAAATTCTCGAAGAGTTATGGCGTGATGTAAGCGGTGATTCGGACAAATCCCCTGTGCAACAGACCGCTAAGGCACTGAATAAGAATGCAGGCGTATTGGATGGTAGCCGAACCAAAATAATTGTCGGTGCTGCGGGAACTGCCGCGGTTGCGGTTGCTACGGGAGGTGCAGCGTTTACATTAGCACCAGTCATAGCGCCGTTGATCGCCGGATCGGCTGTTGCCGGCCTATCCGGTGCAGCTCTTACCAGTGCGAGCCTTGCAGCGGTTGGCGGTGGTGCATTGGCTGCAGGAGGTCTCGGTATGGCAGGCGGCACAGCCATAATCGCTGGTGGCGGCGCAGTCTTGGGTTTGGTTGGTGGTAGTGGGGTAACTGCTGTTACTTCGCTTCTCACTGATTCCAAAGGAGCGTTTGCCCTCGACGAGTGTTCGAAGCTCCTAACATTTTGCCAATCCGACTTTGCTCAAGCTGATATGAAGCCAGAGACGATTGAACGGATGCGACAAGGCCTGCTCGATCAGATTGAACGCATGGAAATTCAGCAGGAGGTTCTTTCTAGACGTTCTGGAGACAAGGAATTAGATAAGTCTGAGAAAAAAGAAACCAAGAAAGAGCTCTCCGGTCTTAAGAAGAGCTTGGGTTACATGCGTAATTGCGAAAAGGAATTGGTGAAGCTGATTAATCAAAAAAGTCACTCGTAGGAGATTACGGTAGCCGCCAAAGACGATGTCGAATTGGTCTGATCAAGTACAGCGCTGGAGCCGGAATCATGACGAGATGTGTATGCATCGGATTCTGCAGATTGTCCTCTTGGGGAATGCAGGGGATATCTCTGATTAAAGTCTTGTTCTGCTTTTTAGTATTCCAGGTTACTGATTGCATTGGAAATGTTAAAGGGGGTCCAGTTCTCTCTGCTGCCAGACTGTTTGTTTAAGGGTAGTTTTAACTGAATTCAGTTATCCTTTACCGGAATTCAGTGAAAAAGTATATAATTCAGTTAAGGCCAATAGCTCAGAACAGGTGGTGGACGACGGATGGCGTGTGAGTACGGCAAGGAGACTTTGTCCAAGGAATTCAAAAGTGATCGCAAGGGCTTGCCGGACTCCGAATTGGTAGAAGCAGTTGTTGCCTTGGCCAATACGGATGGCGGATGCTTATACTTGGGCGTTGAGGATGATGGCACGCCTACCGGTGCGCAGCAAAAGCATCAGGATCCGGTTGGAATGGCTGCGATGATAGCCAATAAGACTGTGCCACCGATATCGGTTCGTGCACAATTGGTTGGCAATGACATCGCGGTTGTTCAGGTCGAGGTGCCCAAGGCGCAGAGCGTGGTATCAACAAAGTCGGGTAAGATTCTCCGTCGCATGATGAAAGTGGATGGCACGCCTGAAAGCGTACCCATGTATCCGTATGAGTTTGCAACTCGTCTTTCGGATCTGGGAAAGCTCGACTATTCAGCTCAGCCGGTGAGGGGATCAACTCGGGCAGATTTTGATCCGTTGGAACGTGATCGTCTGCGCAGGATCATCGCCTCTTATCAATCTGGTGACCAGAATCTTCTTGAGCTTTCGGATGAGGATATGGAAAAATCGCTGCGCCTTGTCGTATCGGTCGATGGGGATTTGACACCAACCTTGGCTGGCTTGCTGCTCATTGGCAACGAAGCTGCATTGCAGCAGTTCGTTCCGACGAATGAAGCGGCTTTCCAAGTTCTTAACGGCACTGACATCAAGGTGAACCAGACGTACCATGGCCCTTTGCTCAAGACCATAGAGCAAATATCCGCGTCGTTTAAGCCGTGGAATCCGGGGACGGAGCTGAATGTGGGCCTGTTTTCTTCGATGGTCCCCGAGTTTGACGAAAGGGCTTTTCGAGAGGCTTTGGTTAACGCATTCGGCCATAGGGACTATTCGGTTCTCGGGCGTGTGCGCGTATTGGTAGACGATGCTGGCTTGACCATCGCCAATCCCGGTGGGTTTGTGGAGGGTATCAATGTTCATAACCTGCTTACAGCTGAGCCACATGGGCGTAATCCATGTCTGATGGATGCATTGAAGAGATCTGGCCTCGCCGAACGCACTGGGCGTGGGATCGACCGCATTTTCGAAGGTGCCCTGAACTATGGCCGTCCTCTGCCTGATTATTCGAGATCCAACGGGCGTGGGGTATCAGTGCTGTTGCCGCGCAGTGCGCCCGACAAGGCGTTTGTGGAGCTGCTGGCCGAGGAGCGTGAGCGTAGTGGCAAATCCATGTCTCTCGATGGGTTGCTTATTCTGGACAAGCTCAAGAGAGAGAGGCGCTGCAGCTTTGACGTGTTGTCGAAATCGATGGACATGAGCGACCAGCGTCTGCGCACGGTTTTGGGGCAACTGACTGAATCTGGTCTTATCGAAAGCTCCGGCACTGGGGCTCGCCGAACATATATGTTGGGTGCGAAGGTGTATCGGCGTAGCGGCAAGGTAGTGGAATACGTTCGCCAATCGGACATCGATAGAGTTCGGTACTCCGAATTAATCATCAAGCTGATCCATGAACAAAAAACGGTGAGTAGAAACGACGTGATGGAATTGCTGCACCTTAGCGGGAATCAGGCGTATTACCAGTTGCGGAAGCTCGTTGATGAGGGGCGTATCAGAAAAGTTGGTAGTGGAAAACGTAAAGCACGGTACGAGGCGGTGTAGTGGATAAATCAATTGGGATACCGCTAATCGAGTCTACCTGAATTCAGTTATTTTTAACTGAATTCTGTAAAACCAGTGTCCGTTTTATGCTGTTTCTCAACATACACGGTCGCATACTCGCGAAATGTGATCTTGCTTCCGGTATTGGCCTTGCCCGGAACCTTCGGCGGAGTCCACGCATTCAAGTTGATAGGGCACATGCCTTATTGAATCATGTCTTGGCCTGAGTCTCTTTCTCTTCATCGAAGTTCTTGTGGATGCGGACAGGGTTTGTACTTTGCGAAGTGCGTGCCATGGTAATCAACCCCAGCTGCCGCAGACGGATGAACAACGTCGTTTTTGGGCTGAGTACTTGAGCGCTAAGACGATACCGCTTAACTTACTCCAGATAACGGGTCAAAAAGAAAGAAGACGGAGCAGGGACAATCTTTGAAGTGTCGCCAAAAATGTTGCAATCCCGCCCTTCTAAGTAACAAAAAGGGATTTTTGGAAAACCAAAAATCCCTGCTGGCGGAGGATACGAGATTCGAACTCGTGAGGGCGTGAACCCAACACGCTTTCCAAGCGTGCGCCATAGACCACTAGGCGAATCCTCCAAGGCTGCAGCGAACGGGGCCTTAGCCTACATGACCCTGATCAAGGCAACTAGGAAATAGTAACACAGGGCAAGGATTGCAGGCCAGTTCAGACGTGTCGCCGACAATCCTCGCCCTGTTTCTGTTTTCTGTGTTACTTGATCTGATCCATGGAAAGGCCAAGAGCCTCGGCAACACGCTGGCCGTAGTCGGGGTCAGCCTGGTAGAACTGCTTGGTCTCGAGAACCTGGATCTCCTGGTCATCGACGGATCCCAGGGTGTTCTTGATGGTCTGGATCAGGCGGTCCTTCTCTTCCGGGCTCATCAGCCTGTAGAGACGGCCGGCTGCGGAATAGTAGTCCTTGTCATAGGGGCGGGAGTATTCGGTCTGCCCTTGGACGGCATCGCCGTGCATCCGGGCATCGTTGTCTTCCACGGGGCCGCCCTTGCTGTTGGGCTCGTAGTTGACCGATCCATCCTGACCCTGAGACATGAAACCGTCTCGTTCGTAGTTGTGGACCTCGTTGACTGGCCGGTTGATGGGCAGCTGTTCGTAGTTGGCGCCCAGACGATAACGCTCGGCGTCCTTGTATCCGAACAGGCGGCCTTGCAGCAGCTTGTCGGGCGAGGGCTCGATGCCGGGGACGAAGTTGGCGGGGGAGAAGGCCGCTTCCTCCACATCATCAAAGTAGTTGGTCGGGTTGGTGTCCAGCACGAACTCGCCTATCTCAATGCGCGGATAGTCCTTCTTGGAGACCACCTTGGT
>NZ_JBVPQK010000038.1:0-15006 GCF_058197115.1 Bifidobacterium sp. POST2/T3 (B1) | reverse complement strand
ACCAGGGCATCATCCCCGATGGTCACCTTGTGGTGAGCCTCGTAACGCTGCTTGAGACCACGCAGGATGGCCACGGTGTCCTCCACGGAGGGCTCGCCCACGAAGACCTGCTGGAAGCGGCGCTCAAGAGCTGGGTCCTTCTCGATATTCTCACGGTACTCGTCCAGGGTGGTGGCGCCAATCAGACGCAGTTCTCCCCTGGCCAGCATAGGCTTGAGCATGTTGCCTGCGTCCATGGATCCTTCGGCGGCACCAGCACCGACGATGGTGTGAATCTCATCAATGAAGGTGATGACCTGACCGTTGGCGCTCTTGATCTCATTGAGAACGGCTTTGAGTCGTTCCTCGAATTCGCCACGGTACTTGCTACCAGCCACCATGGAGCTCAGATCCAAGGAAATCAGCCTCTTGCCCTGCAGAGTGGTAGGTACATCACCGGCCACGATACGCTCAGCCAGACCCTCGACCACGGCTGTCTTGCCCACGCCGGGCTCGCCGATAAGGACGGGGTTGTTCTTGGTCCGCCGGGACAGGATCTGCATGACACGACGAATCTCCTGATCCCTGCCGATGACTGGATCCAGTTTGCCCTCCTTGGCCTGGGCGGTCAGATCGGTGGAGTACTTTTCCAGCGCCTTGTAGGTGCCCTCAGCATCCGGGCTGGTTACCTTGGCTCCACCGCGCACCTGGGGCACCGCCTTGCGCAGGGTATCGGCCTGCAGACCGTTCCGGTTCAGAATATCGGCGGCCTGAGAAGGACCTTGGGCGATGGCAATAAGCAGATGCTCGGTAGAGACGTATTCGTCCCCCATGGCCTGCATCTCCTTCTCGGCCTGGGCCAGAGCCATGCTGAGCTGACGGCTGGCATCAGGCTGCGATGCCGTGGATCCGCTGGCTGACGGAAGAGCAACCAAGGCCTGACGGACCTCCGCGCCGACTCGTTGACTGTCGCCACCAGCGGCTTGAATCAGTCCAGGCACCACGCCGGACTGCTGACGCAGCAGTGAGTCCAACAGATGGAGCACATCCACCTGAGGGTTGCCGGCCGCCGAGGCCGACTGAATAGCATCGCCGATGGCCTGCTGAGCCATGGTGGTGAAGTTTTCGTTCATAGAGCATCCTCCAACATTCTTCGACAGAGCCAGCCGAATCACTCGGACCGACCCCGTCACGGGTTCATCTGTCTTCTACAACAGCGAAAGGAGGACTCCTATTCCCAAACTTGAGCCTAAACGACTCAAGTTTTTATATCGCTTGTTTTACCGCTATTCGCTACTCGTCGATGACTACATTGCGCAGGTAGCCGATCCCCTCAACCTGAACCGTGGCCTCGTCTCGGTTTTTCAAGGAACCTGTGGCGTGCGGTGTGCCGGTCATGATGACATCGCCGGGCAGCAAGGTGGCGAAACTGGAGATGAAGGCGATCTGCTCAGGAATGGAGTGGATCAGGTTAGCGGTGGTGCCACTGGCCTCAGGCACCTCTTCCCCGTTGAGCTTGAAGGAAATCTTCGCATCCCGATAGTCCAGGTCGGTCTCGATCCAGGGCCCAAGGGGGCACGCGGTGTCAAAGCCCTTGCAACGGGTCCACATAGGATCGTTCTTCTGCAGATCGCGCAGGGTTACGTCATTGACACAGGTGTAGCCCAGCACATAGTCCATGGCCTCGTTGACGCTCACCTTCCGAGCCATCCTGCCTATGATGACGGCAACCTCCGGCTCGTAGTTCATGTCCTTGCTGTAAGAGGGCTTGACGATGGGATCGTCAGGGCCGATGACCGAGGTGGAGGGCTTCATGAAGAGCATGAGATTCTCTGGAGGCTCCGGATCCGAGGACTGGCCATGCTCGGCCATGTAGGCGGAATGGGCGCGGTAGTTCTTGGCTGCTCCATAGATCTTGGAGGGGATGACCGGGGCCAGCAGCCGCACATCCTCGTCGTCCAATGGGTAACGCTGACCGGTGGGTTCGACCTGCTGGCCGGTCAGTGGGTAGCCGCTCAGCTCGACCAGGTAGTCCTTGCCGTCCTGCTTGTCAGTTTGGACGAAGGCGTATCGTGGGGTGTCCTTGTAGGAAAAACGCGCGATTCTCATAGGGCACAGTCTAGCCCCAGCCCGATCCTCTTAACAGAATCGGGTTCCAAAAACAGACAGTGGCTGATTAGATAAAAGCCCGCGGCCCGAAGATGGCTGTGCCTACACGGACCTCGGTCGACCCCTCAGCCACGGCATACTCCATGTCTCCGGTCATTCCCATGGACAGCATGGTGCAGGTGTCAGTGCCCGGCTCCCCCGAATCCCTGATGCGGTCGCGCAGACCACGCAGGTGGGCGAATCCACTTCTGATGACCGCCTCGTCGTCTACATGTGCACCAACAGTCATCAGACCCTTAAGCCTTATACCCTCCATACCAGCCAGCTCATAGGCCAAATCCAGGGCTTGATCGGGGGCACATCCCGACTTGGCCTGCTCGCCAGACTCGTTGACCTCCAGGAGTATGCCCACAGTTCTGCCCGCAGCCAGTGCCCGCGTGGCCAGCTTTCGAGCCAGCGAAGGCCCGTCGACTGACTCGACCGTGTCGACATATGGCAGGATCTTATTGATCTTGTTGGATTGGAGCTGCCCGATAAGGTGAAAGCCCACCCTGGCGCTTGATGAATCACTATTTGCAGTGTCGGTGCCGAGGGACAATCCCCCGTCCCGACAGAGCTCCAGCAATCCCTGGGCCTTAGCAGTGACTTCCTGAGGACGATTCTCGCCGATCCGACGCACCCCGGCATCGATGGCTGCCATGATCTCACCCACATCGCGGGTCTTGGTGGCCGCCAGCAGAGTTACCGAGCCCTCTTTTCGACCGGCGGAGTCCTCCGCTTTGGCGATCCTTTCAGCCACACGCTTGACCCCATCCGCAATCTGCAGACCCCGTTCATGGCTGACTTGCCGATTGCCCAGATCCTTGTGGTCCATATAGGCGACCATGACCCGCTACCTCCTTAAAATCCGGAAGCCTTGACTGAGGCCATGGTAGCCAGTGGCTCATACCGGAATTCGCTCCGATCCCGGGCCCAGATGACAATACTGACGAATCAGGATCGATGAGTCACGCTGCACGGTCACGAATATCGCTATTCAGCAGTCGCTAACCAGTAATTCCCTCAAGTCTGAAAGTCGGCAGGTAAACATATGCCGCGAATGATCGGCGCGGCTCAGGACCGGAGAACTCAAAGATTCGGCTTTGCGCCGGAAACGTTCAGCTTGCTCAGATCCAGCTTTCTGTCCTTGTGCTCAGCAGCCAACATGTTCCACGTGAAACCATCCAGCAACTCCTGCACACTCACGGGTCTGGGCCGATCCAAGAGTCCCAGGAGCCATCCACAGACCCCAAGCACCTGCTTGGCCGTCCAGCCGTCTCCTCTGAGCGATCCCAAGTCCGGCGATCCGAAACGCTTGGACATTCTTCTGCCGTCCACGCCATCGATCAGAGGCAGATGCGCATACTGAACACGAGGAGCCTGCGGCTGAAGATGATTCCGGACCCACATCTGAATGGCCGTGGACCTTAGCAGGTCCCTTCCTCGCACAATCTGATTGACACCCATGGCCAGGTCGTCCACCGTCACCGCCAGCTGGTAGGAAACCAAGCCGTCCGAGCGTTGAACAACCACATCACCGACCTGCCTAGGCAAATTGAAAGACTGCGGGCCAAAGATCAAATCGTCGAAGCGACAGATGGCATCCGATTCGTCGGGCTGATCAGGAACTGCAATCCGAAGGCTGTGCCTCTGCCCCCGGGTCAGCCTTTCACTGACTAACTGACGGGAAAGTCCTCGACAGGTGCCCGGGTAGACGATGAACCCGTCGCCTTCATTCGGCGCCGATGCAGCACGGATGTCAGCACGGGAGCAGAAGCAGGGATAAATCAAGGGCTGCCCGCCGATCAATTGCTGTGATTCCAGCAACTTCAATACCTGACTGTAGGCATCAGCGCGCCGGGACTGGTAGACCACCTCGCCATCCCAATCCAATCCCAGCCAGGCCAGGTCATCCATGATCCAACGATCAGCGTCCTTGACCACCCGTGGCGTATCTATGTCTTCGATGCGAAGCCGCAGAACCCCGCCGGACCCTTGCGACCTGACACCCAGCCAGGCCGCCAGACATGCATAGACATTGCCAAGGTGCATTCGCCCAGTCGGCGAAGGCGCCAACCTTCCTACGACCTTGGCCTGACCGGCCTGGTCCATTCTCGGTTCTCCCTTGTGCATACCGACATGCTTGCATACCATCAGGCAGCCAAAAACTACACGCCCCTGAATGGTCGCGCAAAGCAAATGATCAGAAGCTGTCGAGCAGGCGATCGATCTCCTCGAAGTGCTTCACCTCAGGCCGCCAGACTGGCTTGCCACGAACGATGACCAGCTTGGGATCAGCCAGAGTCCGCACATTCTTGGCAGGGTCCTCGTCAAGGACAATCAGATCCGCATCCTTGCCCGTGTCGACCGAACCAGTGACATTATCAAAGCCCAGGTTTCGGGCATTGACCTGAGTGGCAGCGTGGAAGGCCTGAGCCGGGGTGAAGTCAGCGTACCGCACCAGATAGTCGAGCTCTCGCCAAGTGCCGTACTGGGGCACAAAGGTCATGCCGGTGTCTGTGCCGACGCCGACGGCAATACCATTCTCATGAGCCTGCTTGGCGCTCTTGACCATGCCGTCGACTACCAGCTCGGAGTTGCCGCGAACTATGTCATTGATTCCCAGCTCCTGCTGGCTGATCTTGACCAGCGGCAACCCAGCGGACAGGGTGGGGTCCAGAGCAGAGAAACCACGAAGCGAGCGCGGATTGTCAAGGAAGAGCCCAATCATCTCGTCGTCGAGAGCACTGCCGTGCTCGATAGTATCAACGCCTGCCTTGAGAGCGGCCTTGACACCCTCGGGGCTCTGAGCATGCGCTGCGACCAGCACACCAAACTCATGGGCCTCATCGCAGACGGCGGCCATCTCCTCCTCGGTCATCTGCGGGCTGCCGGCCTCGCCAAGCTTAGTGGCATCGGTGACACCGCCGGTCGCGGCCACCTTGATGGCATTGACCCCATGATCCAGGTTCTCCCTGGTCCGACGCCTGGCCTCTTCTGGAGAGGAGCAGGACAGGGCGATGAAGGGATCACCATGCCCTCCGGGAATCGCCAGGAGGGGGCCGGCAGCCAGCATGCGCGGGCCGGTCAGCTCGTCGGCATCAATCCTGTCGCGCAGGCGAACCGCCTCATAGCCCACATCACCCAGGGTACGAATGGTTGTTACTCCCGAGTTCAACAGCCTGGAAACGTTGCCCTTGATCTTGGCATCCATAAGGACTTTGCCGGCAGGACTGTGCACTACCTTCAAACCGGCATCGACCACACGCGGCGACAGGTCCGTACCGCCGGACAGAGGCTTGCCGTCAGCAAAGAGATGGGTATGGGCATTGATGAGTCCAGGCGCCACAAACTTGCCCGTAGCGTTGATCCGGTGATATCCGGAAGGCACGTAGGCCAGAGGGGTCGGGCAGACCTGCTCGATCCGGCCATCCGCGGACACCAGAACAGACATATCCTTCTGGACTGTGCCTTTTTCATCGCCGGTCGCGATACTGGCATGCTCGAGCACAAATGGCTCGCGCTCTTTCCTGCCTTGAAGACGCCCCATGGTCGTACCTGCCTTCCCATTTCCGATGCACTCATTACGAGGAACCGGACATATATGTTTAATAGTATCCACTCCAGGACGAACCATTCAAGCTTGACATACAAGCAAGGACCCAAAGTCAACATCCCCGAACATTGGCACCGAGGGGCGTCCAACAAGCAGCGAGGATTCGAGAACTTCGCCAGAGACCGCCCCCATCTGCCTGAACAGGAAGGCATCATCTCGACTCAGGCACGCTGTCGGTGACAACCCGACTTAAGAGTTTAAAAGAGTGTGACTAGTTATGCCGAACTCCGCCCGCGACTTGAAGACATCGAGATAAGTTGAATCTATGAAAAAATAGCCTTGCAATAGACGACGACCTAACTTCAACCAAGCCAGTATTTAACAATAACTAATATCTCATCTGTATAGAGTCCCGTAGACGGGATCAACTCCTACAAATGACCAGCGATGTGCAAATGTATCCCTGCAGCTTTTGGTCAGTTGAGTTACAACGTTCTGGTGCGGCATTGTTTCCAGGGGAATCACTTGTTCCGCAGATTACTCCTTATTTTGCATGAAATAAGCATCATATTGGATATTGGTTTATCAGGTGATGCTCAGAAAGACGAACATTTCTGGGCCTCATCAAACTTACATCTACAAATAATATAATAAACATATATAATTATTTGCTAATAAAATTCTCCACATCAATATGCTTTTATTATTGAGCCATTAAGCCTGCTGGGCTGCTAACAGTTGTCATCGGCACATTGATCCATGCAGATTTTTTCACGCTAGTTACCTACTAGCGGCTAATTCAAAACGCAACAAAAGACCACCACCCCAGACCGATAAAACGACATCCGAGGCGGTGGTTAGCAAAAAGCCAACTTTTTAACTCTTATATTCATATACCAGATGGTGCATTCCTGCATGTATGCAATCGGAATACTCACCCACTTCGACTAAAGCGGAACTGCCTTCAGGAATAGCGGCATCAATGAACAGCTTGCCCTCATCGGCCTTATACTTCCATGTCAAGTCGATAGTACCCAAAGCTGTCTTATGGACCACATGCGCATCCTTGATAGGGCCCCAAGGCTTGGGGGCGATCTTAAACCTGTGCCAACCTGGGCTGGACATCACCAAACCGCCAAGAGTAGAGTACATCCATTCGGCAACAGATCCGAGAGCGTAATGGTTGAAGGAGGTCATTCCCACTCCTGAATTCACCTTTCCGTTGGGCAGCATGGAATCCCAACGCTCCCAGGTGGTGGTGGCTCCCATAGAAACTTGGTATAGCCAAGAAGGACACTTGTCCGATAGAAAGAGACGATATGCCTCCTCGAGGTGTCCAGTTTCTGTCAGAGCAGGGAGGATGTAAGGCGTTCCAGCAAATCCAGTACCCACGGTATAGTCTCTATCCCGCACCAATTGAGCCAGACGCCGACCCGCGAACTTCTTAAGATCCGAATGATCGTCTAAAAGCCCGAAATGTATAGCCAAGGCATAGGCGCACTGAGTATCAGAAGTCATGAGGCCGTCTTCACCGACGAATCGCGAAATGAAGCCCTCCTTAACATGATCCGCCAACTCCGCATATTTGTCTTGATACTGCACCAGGCCAAGATCAGAAGCCATCTTCGAAGCCAAACGAGCGCTCCGTGCAAAGTAAGCCGTTGCCACCAATTCCTTGGCGGTGAGTGCCTTAGCCATGTCGTCAGGCGGAGCTGTTGGATCAAGCCAGTCACCAAGCTGACCATAAACAATGCCCGGCCTTCTGTCCCATACCCCATCCGGAGACAGATACCCGGAGACCTCTTCGATCCACTTAACTACGAGATTATACTGTTTGCCCAGCATCACCTTGTCACCACTATCCATGTAGATGGCCCAAGGCACCAGTACAGCAGAGTCTCCCCAAATCGCCAAAGCCTGAACTTTGGGGGTCTGCCACTCGCCTAAGGGGAAGTACGGCACATAGTAGGGGACGCTCCCGAACTTATCGGTTTCCACATTAAGATCATGCAACCAGCTTGACAGGAAACCTTCCACGTCAAAGAGCATTGCAGCGGTTGGAGCAAAGAGCGCAATGTCTCCTGTCCAACCCAAACGCTCATCGCGCTGCGGACAATCTGTTGGGATGCTGACGAAGTTGGAATTCATGGACCTCACGATGTTGTCGTGCAGCTGATTGACCCGTTCGTCCGAGGTCTCGAGCCATCCGGTACGTTCAAGATCAGATCCGTAGGCAATCGCAACCACATCATCTGGCTCCAGATCGCTTGGCCATCCCTCGACGAGGGCATACCTGAACCCATGAATGGTGAACCTGGGCTCCCAGAACGTATCCTCCCCATTCGAGGTATACCTATCTATCTGGTGACCGCGCCGCAATGGAGCAGTAGCCAGCTCGCCATCCTCCAATACCTCGGCATGCTGAACAGTAAACGACTGTCCAACATTGAACCCATGGATCTTGAAACGCAGACGCTGAGTACAGTTGACACCCATGTCTATCAGGTAGGCATGCGCGCCATGCTGCTGGATACTGACTGGCCGGTGCCGATCAATCTCTCTGACAGCCGGAGCGATGGGCTCAGTCAGCTTATCCACATCGAGTGGAAGTTCAGCCACCGGCTCCCAGTTCGCATCGTCAAATCCCGGTTCAGACCAACCCTGTTCCTCTAGACGCGCATCATACTCTTCGCCTTCACACAGACCACTGCTGACAATCGGTCCTTTGTGCGCCTTCCATGTCTTGTCATAGGCATTAGTGACTATCACATCTTCGCTACCATCGGCATAAGTTACGTTCAGTTGAGCATAAGCGCCTAGTCTATCGCCATAGATATTGACTTTACCTCCGCGGAAGCCCAGCCTGCCACGATACCATCCATCACCCAACCACAGGCCCAAAGCGTTGCCTTTATTCTGAAGATAATCGGTAACATCGTAAGTCCAATACAAAAGACGGTCATCGTAGGATGTCCATCCCGGGGTAAGGATATCGCTTCCGACCTTTCTGCCGTTGATCTCAGCCTCGACCAAGCCATAAGCCGTCAAGTAAAGACGGGCCGATGCCGGCTTAGCCTTGAGTTCAAACTCCTTCCTCATCAAGGGCGCATGTCGCCAGTCTGTAGTGCTCTCATACCAGCCAGGCCCCACCATGGCACCGAGACGATCCCCAGCCTCGAGAATGCCCGTTTCCAGGCTTACCTCGTCGCTCCATGCTGATGCTTGGCCCTTATCATCCACCAAGCGGACCGCAACTGAAGTTCGTTCATGTGATTCAAGAGGCTCTACAGGCCAAGCGTGCAGATGATTGCCCCGGTAATCCACCCCGATTAGTTCCTCCCTGGTTTCTTCGCCGGGCTTAGCTCTACGGATCCGAATTTGTGCACCAGCGACTTTGTCTTCATACAGCTCATGCCGATACACCCAAGAAATCCTAGGTTCTCGTTGTCCCGATCCAAGAACGTTACCGTGCATATGCTCAAACATGACAGTTTCAATCGGTTTGCTCTCAGTGATTCGTTTTTTCGACTCAACTGGCATTTTCGTCAATCCCTTTCCTTGCCGGTCGATTTCCCATCCTTGGGAGGTCAACCAAATCTTGTTTTAGAAGAGTGAATTATTAAAGCGCTTCAATACGAACAACATATAGTACTTATTGCCTATTTTTGCAAGCAGCTTTTGCGAACTTCCACCAGAAATACGTGAATATGAGTGCTATTTTCACTTATCTAACGTTCATCTCGGCTATGTAGATGACTGCAGCATGGATCAAACACCCAAATATAGATTTGACAAACTCATAATTACCATACATTATTAAAGCGTTCTAATAACGGATCCCAAAGAGGGGATAACAGGTTCAAAGAGAACAGCTGTCGTTCCCAGTAGCCAAACGGAAAGAGATGGTTCAACGGTGATTGAGCACAGCAAACTGGATGCCCGCTACTGGCGGTTAACCTTTAATGCAGCCATTGCCTCCTACATGGATGCAGCCCTGATCGTATCCGTAGGCATTTCCTTGTCGTCATGGCAGACGCACTTCAACCTGGATGCCTGGTGGACTGGGGCTCTGAGCACTTTCCTCACAATATCCATCGGCATAGGCTCTTTTTTTGGAGGTAGACTCTCTGACATCTTTGGAAGGATACGAGTTTTCAACCTGGATATCCTGTTCGTAGCCATAGGTTCCATACTCATCGCTCTAGCTCCAAACACGAAAACTCTGATACTTGGTCTAGTCATCGCTGGCTTGGCTTCAGGAGCAGACTTACCAACTTCACTCGCAGTTATATCTGAAAGAATACCGCCTGATCACCAAGGCAGGGTCATTTCCTCTACGCAGATCTTCTGGACTGCCGGCATTATCATCTCCCAAGGGATCGGCTTCTTGGTCTCAGGCATAGGTGAGCTGGGCATCACCATCCTATTCCTTGTGGTGACTGTCATTGCCCTTCTTACTTGGCTGGTGCGGGTATTCAGCCGATCTTTCAAGACCATGGAGATCGATCTCGCCAAGGAAGCGAAAACGAAGAATGATGTTCAGAGGAATGCAACTTCTCATGCATATCCCCTGAGCCAGCTCCTAACCAAGACCAAGTACCTGCTTCC
Source organism: Bifidobacterium sp. POST2/T3 (B1) (assembly GCF_058197115.1). NCBI lineage: Bacteria > Bacillati > Actinomycetota > Actinomycetes > Bifidobacteriales > Bifidobacteriaceae > Bifidobacterium > Bifidobacterium sp. POST2/T3 (B1). Next base: position 4,715 of record NZ_JBVPQK010000038.1, on the reverse strand, counting down.
ATTAATCAGCCTTACATTATTCTATTTATTCTGGAATTTGCCCGCCAACACATACGGCTCTTTCCTAAACTACTACCTAGTTAAAGCCGGAGGCCGCAGTCAAGCCTTCTCGACAGTCATCGCATTCACAGCCAACATCGTTAGCGCCTTGGTGCTCTATTTCATCTATATGAAATTCGCCGATGGCCCACGACGGTACACCATGATGCACATAGGAATGATACTAACTATAGCTGCCCTGGCCATCTCCGCCCTCGGCAGCTCTTCCTGGCTGATCTTCACCATTTGTTATTTCGTATATGCCTGCGGTAACGTCCTGCATGGCGAACCTCTCTACAAGATTTGGAGCCAAGAACTCTTCCCGGTCAATGCCAGAGCTACGGCCACTGGATTTTCGTATGCTGTAGTTCGCACTATCACAGCCATCTTTGCTTTGGCGACCCCGGCCATCATGGAGGCATCCAAGTCGGCTCTGCTTTGGACGCTGGTCGTCTGTATGTGCTTGGCATATATTACAGCGATCGCTCTTCTCCACTTCATAAGGTCCCACGGTTTAGATTCTCCTTCTGTCCAATAGATCACCTGAATAAAGAACTCAATGCATAAAGAAGAAAGGTATGCATCAATGAACAGCACAGAAGTAAACAAAGAAAAATTCCGCAGATACGCCCCACTTGCTTATGCAGGCGGCATAGGTTCCCTGTTAGGTTCAGGCATCATTGTAGGTTTGAGCGCTACAATCACGGTCTGGCAACAAGGCCTGAAACTCGACGTAGGCCAAGTAGGCATCATTTCTGGGGCCCTAACTTTCGCTATAGCCTTTGGCTCCATCTTTGGTGGTCGTATAGCTGACTCCGTAGGACGAGTACTGATCTTTAACTGGATCAATGCCATCTACGCCATCGGCGCTTTGATCTGCGCTTTCTCAGCCAACTACTGGATGCTTCTAATAGGCGTAGTCATCACTGGAGTTGCTTCAGGAACAGATCTGCCAGTCTCTCTGGCAGTCATCTCCCATGACGCGCCTAACAGCGAAGCCCAGGCAAAGCTGGTCTCTTCCACGCAAATTTTCTGGCAGATAGGTATTTTCATCTCCTACGTTTGCGCTTTTATCGTATCAGCTATGGCAGTGAACGGCGCCCGCATCGTCTTCCTCATCCTTGCGACCTTGGCCATCATCGCTTGGATTTGGCGCACCACATCCAGAACATTTCGTCTCTTTCATAAGGAAGCCGACGAGCGCCTGCAAACTCTAGGCGAAGAGGGATCTAAAACCACCAAGGTATCAGTAGCTAAATTCCTCTTTGGTCGTAAGCGCCAATACCTGTACTTCTTCCTGTCGATCTTGGTCTTCTACTTGGCTTGGAATCTCCTAGCCAACACTTTCGGCCAGTTCCAGACTTTTATGTTCGTACAAGCTAAGGCAAGTCAAACTCTGGCAACTGGTTTGGGCATTTTCACCAACATAGTTGGTGTAATCATGTCCCTCTTTGCCACACAATGGGTTAGCGGCCCTCACAGGAAGATCTGGTTCATTACCGGGTCCATTCTGAACATGCTTGCCATCAGCATCATCGCCGCTTTCGGCAGCACTGTCTGGTTCATCCTTCTTGGTGTCACCTTGAATGCCATCGGAGGCGGCATAGCAGGAGAGGCCATGTACAAGGTATGGACTCAGGAATCTTTCCCCGTTTCAGTGCGTGCCAGTATCCAGGGCATCATCAATGGATTATCTCGTTTCCTTTGTGCGCTATTCGCTATGATCACCCCGATGCTGGTCATGCCTGAACGAATCAAGGGAACTATGTGGATGTTCGTTGGGATCATCGCAATCAGCATGGTGGCCGGGATCTTAATGATTCACTTCCAAGCCAAGTATGGAACAGATGCAGCGCGTATTGACTCCGAAAGTCTTAAGCAAGACAAGGAGGCCTTAGAAGGATGAGAGTTTCCTTTTTGATGTCCATAACCCATTCTCGCGGAGAACTATAGTTAACTTTGTGACGACAACAAAAGCGGGCCTAGGACCATTTATGTATCTTGATCCTAGGCCTGTTATGGCATATCACGGTATTGCATCGCTTTTATTTATAATTTTTATGCTATAAAAATCAGAGTTGGCACTTGATATTATCCTACAAAGGATGCGTGAATAAATACGTATGAAGCAAGCTACTATCGCCGATGTCGCGCGTCGTGCAGGTGTGTCAATCAGCACGGTATCGAATATGTTCAACCATCCGGAAAAACTGTCTTCAGACACTCGAGAAGCTGTTTCAGAGGCTATCAGTGACTTAGGATATGTTCGCAATCGTTATGCTTCTGCTTTGGCAGGACAGAAAGAACCAGTATTCGGCTTATTGGTTACTGGTCTGGATCATGGACTTCCTTTAGGTATAGCAAATGGCGCATATGAGGCTGCCAAAAAAGCGGGATTCGATTTACTTATAGCCAGTGCCGACAACGATTATGTCATCAACGACCATTACATAGATTTCTTCCAAGGCATTCAAATGAGCGGGCTGATCCTGACCCCACGGCCCAAGAATCATTGGAAACCCGGCTACAAATTATCTGTGCCGTCTGTCATAACCGATTACTTGGGTAGTCCTAACGACGGGTGCTTCGTCGGAGCAGACAACATACGAGTTGGGGTCTTGGCCATCAAGCATGCAGCTAACCTCCATCGTCATCACCTGGCAGTTGTTACATCAAGTGATGATATTCAGACTCTGTATCTAAGAATGCAGGGCATGAGAGAGGAAATCCGGAACTATCCGGAGATGGTTCTGGAAAGTATAGATGCTTATGATTGGCGCGATCCTAAAGCAGGATACGAAATCGGCAAACAGCTGGCTTCACGCCAGCAGCAGGATCGACCGGATTTCATCATCGGGATGACTGATGTACTCGCTGCAGGTGTCATTGAAGGAATTCTCTCTACTGGGTGCTCTGTACCCGAAGACATTTCGGTCATGGGATGTGACGGTAATCCTATGGCTTGGTGCGGATCCATGCCGCTGACCAGTATTGTTCCGACCGGTTTTGATATTGGAGTACAAGCCGTTCATCTGCTTTTGGACGAAATCAACTCAGAGCACCACCAACATTCCACTATCGTCAACCCCGTACACCTTCTCATCCGCGAAAGTACGATCGGCCGCCAAGCCCACAACGACGCGGCGAAGAACTTGGCATTGATCAACTCATCTATACATCAGCCTCTTCATCGGTAATGCCGCCACAGTCGCCACAAACCATCTGGCCTTTATGGCGCTAACAATCACAAAGCACAATAGAAATAAAAATCCGTGCTTTAAAGATTGAAATGAATGAGGCATAAATCTACTACCCAACTTATCCAGACAGATCTTTCAGTACTTGATCAATAACTTTCCATATTTCAAGTATGAAAAGCTGCATGAAAGCATGAATGGACGTCACCAGTTTCATTTGTGCAAGCGCCAGCATCCAAGACTGGAACGCGGATCGACGAAAGGCACTGAAAACTCTGAAAGCAACATCAACTGTTTGAAATCCACGCCGTTAACAAATGATCATATACGGGGAACAAACACTAACTTCCCAACAGCTGACACGCATTTGGTAAGTCTGCGGTAGCACACCGAGATCTGGCTCCTAGGTCATGCCGTGTGCGAGGCGGCTCTGCCCTGTAACTTGGACCACTGTACCGAACGCACATGAGGTGACAAAACGATACATCAGCTGGTACTGTTGTGATCTCGACCTCTCAAACAATCTTTGAGAAGCCTTCTGTTGCCTAGCGTCAAACGATTGCTGAGTTAGACAAAATGCGTCTGCCTTCACCTCGCTTACTTTAAACGTTCGCTACATCTGAAATTCAGATAACGTCCAGGAAACTATGCAGCTCATGGCTTGCTGGTAGTCTGCTGATAGTCGCTGAAGACAAAAAGAAGGGGAAACCATGTCTCATGCCGAACAGATACCACAGCCGCCAGCGCCAATGCCAGCTCCGGAGCCAGCCAAAAAGAAAAAGCCGATCTATAAGAGGGCCTGGTTTTGGATAGTGATCGTACTTGCCGTCATAATCGTCAGTGCCGTATCATCAACCTCTGGCGGCAGCACGGCAAGCAGCACCCCTAAATCAAGTGCTGCCACTACCTCGCAGCAGCAGAGCAAGACCGAGGACACTGCAAAGGCCTCGCAGGCTCCCGCTACGCCTGACGTGCCACAGGAGTACAAGTCGGCGCTGGCCAAGGCGAAAACCTACTCGGGAATGATGCACATGAGCAAACAGGGCATCTATGCGCAGCTGACCAGCGAGGCAGACCAGTTCAAGCCAGAGGCCGCACAGTACGCCGTGGACAACCTACAGGCAGACTACAACGCTAATGCACTTGCCAAGGCGAAGACGTATCAGCAGACAATGAACATGAGTCCTGCCGCTATCCAACAGCAGCTGACAAGCGAGGCGGACCAGTTCACCCAAGACGAAGCAGCGTACGCAGTTCAGCATCTGAATCAGTAACTACCTGTTACTGATTGGCCCCGCTTCGGCGGGGCTTTTCTTTTGCGGGTACTTTTATCCAACGAATATCCAACAAAACCGAAATCGTGGAGCTGGCGGTAGACAAAGGAAAAGCCCCGCAGCCATTACGGCTGTAGGGCTTTGACTCTGTGCCCCCACGGGGGCTCGAACCCCGGACACGCTGATTAAGAGTCAGCTGCTCTAG
>NZ_JBVPQK010000037.1:0-15177 GCF_058197115.1 Bifidobacterium sp. POST2/T3 (B1) | reverse complement strand
CATGAGAGAAAGCACAGTGAAATGGCATTGTCCATGGGCTGGAAACTGCACGGCGACGGGAAAACATTGGCTCCGGGCGAAGTGGTGGAACCCGATGAGCGACTCACATGGCCACGAACGGCTGGCATCGGCGCCCAGCATGTCATCGCCATGTTCGGCTCCACCTTCCTGGTCCCCATTCTGACCGGATTCGACCCTTCCACCACGCTCTTCTTCACGGCCATGTCCACGGCCCTCTTTCTCTTGATCAACCGCAACCGTCTGCCCTCCTACCTGGGCAGCTCCTTCGGCTTCATCGCACCGGTCCTGGCAGTGACCACCGCCCACAAGGGTCTGGCTGTGGCCTCCTTTGGGATCATGGTCACCGGCGCCCTGCTCTTCCTGATCGGCCTGATCGTCCACTTCGCCGGCTCGCGATGGATCGATCTGACCATGCCCCCGGTGGTCAACGGCGCCATCGTGGCCATCATCGGCTTCAACCTGGCGCCCTCGGCCTGGAAGAACTTCAAATCCGCACCATTGACCGCCCTGGTCACCCTGGTGGCCGTCATGCTGATAGCCGTCCTCTTCAGGGGGTTGATCGGCCGGCTCAACATCCTTCTGGGTGTCATCGTCGGCTATGCCTTCGCGGTCACCCAGGGCCAGGTCGACTTCGCGGCTGTGGAGAAGGCCGCCTGGTTCGGTCTGCCCCACTTCCACACCCCTCAGGCCGACCCCTCCGTCCTGGCCATGTTCATCCCCGTTGTGCTGGTCCTGGTGGCCGAGAACATCGGTCACGTCAAGTCGGTGGCCCTGATGACCGGCCGTGATTATGACGACCAGATCGGAACCGCCCTGATGGCCGACGGGCTGGGCACCACTCTGGCAGGGCTGGGCGGAGGTTCGGGCACCACCACCTATGCGGAGAACATCGGTGTCATGGCCGCCACCAAGGTCTACTCCACGGCCGCCTACTGGTGCGCCGCAATCTTCGCCTTCCTGCTCTCCCTCTGCCCCAAGTTCGGGGCCATCATCAACACCATCCCCACCGGCGTTCTGGGCGGGGTCACCACCATGCTCTACGGCATGATCGGCATGCTGGGCATCCGCATCTGGGTGGAGAACAAGGTGGACTTCGGCAAGTCCGTCAACATGACCGTGGGCGCCGTCGTCATGATCGTGGGCATCGCGGACTTCACCTTCGCGGTTGCCGGGGTCAGCTTCAACGGCATCGCCATCGGCTCTGTGGCAACGCTGGTCATGTACCACGGCCTCAAGGCCATCGGCCGCTGGCGTGGAACCATCGACCCGGACGACTACATCTATGAGGATTCGCATGCCGTCTCCCAGCAGAGCTGATTACGCCGGAGTCGCCCGACCCTCCGTGGTTGCCTGATACTCGAACGTTGTCTGCGTTCGAGTATCGCCTGATGCCAAGGGTTGCCCATTGTCAAGGTTTGCTTGATGCGGGAGATTGCCGGATGTTAGTGCTCGCCCGATACCAAACCGATATTAGGTACTCAGCCATGAAGTGAGCTAGCGGAGGGCAGCAGGAATTTGCTGTATAGTTGAGGGCTCAGTTGGCGAGGCTCAGTCAGCTTGCTGAGGTCTGGTCGCGTAGAAGGCCACGGCGCTCGAGGCAGCCACATTCAGGCTGTCCACGTCATGGCTCATGGGGATGCGCACGGTCAGGTCCGCCCGGGCGATGGTCCTGTGGCTCAGTCCGTCCCCTTCGGTACCGAATATCAGGGCCAGGCGATCGATCCGGTCGGGCCCGTGCCCTAGACGCTCAGACAGCTCGTCCAGGCTGATGGCATCCCGGTTCAGGGCCATGGTCGCCGTGGTGAAACCCAAATCATGCAGCTGCTTCATGCCCTGGTCGGGCCAGGCGTGGACATCGTCGCCGCCGATTCTTGTCCAGGGAACCTGAAAGACCGTGCCCATGGAGACCCGTGCGGCCCTGCGGTACAGGGGGTCGGAACAGGAAGGGGTGACCAGGACCGCATCCACCTGCAGGGCTGCCGCCGAACGCATCAGCGCGCCGATGTTGGTGTGGTCGACAATGTTCTCCATGACGGCTATCCGTTTTGCCGAGCGGCAGATATGCTCCACGGTGGGCAGAGGCCAGCGTCTCATGGCGGCCAGTGCGCCCCGATGCAGCCGGTAGCCGGTGATGGTCTTGAGCTGTGCTGGGCTGGCTACGTAGACGGGAATGTTGGGTCCGAAGGCTGCGTCCACCTGGTCGAACATGGAGCGCATCCCCTCCAGCCAGGGCTCTTCCACCAGGAAGGAGATAGGCTCAACCCCGGCATCAAGGGCGCGGGCGATGACCTTGGGGGACTCGGCGATGAACAGGCCCTTGGCGGGCTCCAGACGATTGCGCAGCTGCGGCTCGGTCAGCCTGGTATAGGCCTCGATCCTGTCATCGTCGATCGAGTCGATTCTCACCTTGAGCACGCCTGCCATACCTCCTTCTCGTTCTGACAACAGCATAGGCGGCGCAACCGAAAACATCCGGTCGCGCCGCCTAAGGCAGTCGGAGTTTCAACTCTGCTGAGCTATTACTTCTTCTCTTCTGCAGCCTGACGGTCGGAGGCAGCGATGCGCTTGGCGATCTCGCCTTGAGGGCCGAGCTCGGGCAGGAGCAGAACGAAGACATCGGAGAGCAGGAAGATCATGCTTTCCAGTCCCAGGTTGAGCACGTAGTTGCCCTTGCTGACCGAGGAGATGATGATGGGCAGCAGGAAGGCGCAGAGAAGGCCAACAGTGCTGACCAGACCGCCGGCGCTTCCGGCATACTTACCGCGAATCTCAGGCAGGGCGAAGGGCATAGCCTGGACGATGGGGCCGTTTATGGCACCGAAGGCGCCCGAAACAAACATGATGCAGCAGAGCAGACCCACGACCGGGGCCTTCTTCAGCATAAGCACCACTGCCCAGAAGTAGACCATGAGTGCAGTACCCACCAGAATGGTAGCGAAGAGGTAGCCCTTCCACTTGCCCAGACGAGAGCTGATCATGGGTCCGATGATGGATCCTGCGATGGATCCCAAGGCAGCTGCAGAGGCAACCAGACCGGCTGAGGTCTTGTTGAAGCCGTTGTTGTTGATCAGCGTCTGGGGAATGAATCCAGCGAAGGCGGTGGATGCGGCCATGGAGCAGCCGTAACAGAGGGCAATCAGCCAGACATTGCGGCTCCTTGCCGCGACATTGAAGTACTTGAGCGGAGAATCGGTGGCTGGCGGCAGCTGCACTCCTTCAGGAGCGTCACGAATCAGGAAGACCCAGAGCAGGCTTGCCACGGTCAGGATGATGGCTGCGCTCAGATAGGAGGTGCGCACCGAGAACCGGGGAGCAACCATCTGGGCCAGGATGACCCCGATGCCGGCCGAGCCGTAGAAGAATCCCATGGCGATTTGCGTCTGATCGCCGAACCAGACGCTGAAGATCTTGACCAGGTTGGCGTTCAGGGCAGCGATGCCAGCCCCCAGCAGGAACATCGAGAGCATCTGCAAGGGGAAGTTGAGGCCGAAGGTCCTGATGTAGGCGCCGACCACGGCGATGGCCAGACCGGTCAGCACTACCTTCTTGGGGCCGACACGGTCACCGATGGTGCCCATGGGGATGCTGAGGAATACTGCGGTCAGCATGGGCATGAGCAGCAGAGTCGAGAATCCGGCCTGGTCGATGTGCAGCATGGGCATCAGGTAGACCGCAAGGGCGGATATCTGGTACTGCATGTAATTGGACAGAATGCCGATCAGGCAGACCACGGCCGCGATGACCCAGCGGTAATTGGATGATTTTCGAGTGTTCATGTTCTCTCCCTCCACGATTTACGTGGAACAGGTGACCTAGTGACGGTCTCCGTCCAGCAGGCACTCCTCGAATGCCGGACGGAGCAGGTCGATGTTCTCCTTGTTGACATCGCGGCGCAGGTTCCAGCCGTTCTCGTCGATGACCATGGTGTCTGGATGGTCGACGCTGTAGGACTCCCAGGTATCGCCGGCGCCGCTGGCAGGACGGCCGGTGGTTGCGAAGGAGCACCAGGCGTCGTTCATCTCATCGGACAGGTGCATGGGCGGCACCTCGCCGGTCAAGGTCTCGGGCAGGTCAGGCCGCTGGGTGTTATGTAGTACGAAGGGCAGCTCAATGGCATGGCAGGAGCCCATGCCGGGGATCTTGGAGGCGTAGGTGAACAAATACTGGTAGACGGTGTTGTACTTGGACTGGTACTCGCACATGAGGTTGGTGCCAACCCTGAAGCCGATCTGGTTGGTGTACTCCAGGTAGCTCTCAGCGGGGTCTTCTCCGGGGTGAGCCTGCTCCCAAAGCTGCTCATAGCGCTCGGAGTCCAGCTTGCCATCGAAGTGGAAAATGGCCTGGTGGTGCCAGAAGTCGGGCATTTCGTTGGCGAAGTCCTTGAAGTAGAGCTTCCAGTAAGCGAACTCGTCGGCGTTGCAGCCCAGCATGATTTCCACGTCCTTTGCGGCACCGTCCTTGAATGCCTGGAGAGGCTTGGCCGGAAGGTAGTCGCCGTCGGTGGTGGGAGCGAAAATCAACGAGATCTCATGGATATGCTTGGCGAAGAAATCTCCGGTGAACTTCATCATGATGTCGCCGACGGGCAGGGCCGCCAGCTCCTGGGCAGTCTTGCAGCCCATCATCTCCATGAATTCTTGGGCATAGGGAGCCGTGGATTCCGGGGTGTTGTAGAGCTGGATGGGGCCGGATTCGCCAATGGCCTTTTGGAAGAGTCCCTTGGCGGCTGGGGCGACGGTCAGCAGCATGGTGGAGCCCGAACCGCAGGATTCGCCAAAGAGGGTGACCCGGTCAGGATCTCCGCCGAAGGCAGCGATGTTCTCCTGGACCCACTGCAGGGCAGCCACCTGGTCCATGAGCCCTAGATAGCCTGACTGCCGGTATTCGTCGCCTCCGGGCAGCCCCGCCAGGTTCATGTACCCGAAGAGGTTGAACCGGTAGTTGATGGTGACATAGACAACATCGTTGCGCTTGGTGAAGTTGCTTCCGTCATACATTGGGTCGGACGAACCACCCTCCACGTAAGCGCCGCCGTGAATGAAGACCATGACGGGCAGCTTTTGGGCGCCCTCATGACCGACCCAGACGTTCAGGCTCAGGCAGTTCTCGCTCTGCTGACGGCGAGAGGCATACATGACGGGATCGTACTTCTGCAGGGCGGAGTCACCGTAGTGAGTGCAGTCGTAGTCTCGGTGCTCAGGATCCAGATGTTCCGGTGCCTTCCAGCGCCGTGCGCCGACGGGAGGCTTGGCGTAGGGTATGCCTAGGTAGGCGATGGTCCCCTGAGGGGTGGTGATGCCATGGTAGGTGCCAAATTCTGTGGTGACGGTTGGCATGATTTTCCTTTCTGCGAGGTAATGATCGGTCGGCGGTTGTGTCCCCGTCGACCCTGGATGAATTTCACCCTATGGCCTGGTGTCAGACGAGGGTCAAATCGAGCAAACAGTCATTGCGGAAGTTTGAATCTGAAGATGTAGGTAGAGGGCAAAACCCTTGCAGGGCAAGGTCTCCAGGCTGATATGATGGATTGTGTCCACAAAAGGTCACGGTGAGAGGGGCATGAAAAACCTTAGGGTGGGACCAGACCCTTGCAGGAGGTAGTTATGGAAGTCAAGGCTGACGACACAGAAAGCCTGATGGAGGAGGGCTACACCATCCGTCAGACGGCACGCTTATACGACATCACGACCGAGACCTTGTATTACTATGAGCAGATCGGGCTGGTGGTGCCTCGCCGCAATCCGGTCAATGGTTACCGTCTCTATGGACCAGATGACTTCGCTCGGCTCAACGTTATTCAGGCCCTTCGGAAGCTGGATTTCAGTCTGGACCGCATCGGACAATACTTGGACAATCGCACTTTCGATGCCACACTGTCCTTGATTGACGAGGAAGTGGAACATGTGGACAGCCAGATGCGATATTTGGCCTCCATCAAGCGAGGCCTCTTGAGCAGCCTGCAGAAGTATACGCAGGCCATGACCTCCATATCCCCGGCACGGACCGTCATCGTCCATCGTCCCCTGCGTCATTGCGCTTTGGTGTCTGACCACATGATCGACTATGACCGGATCCCCTTTGCATTCGCCCACTACACGGCACTGCACCACGAGACACTGCAGATCCTCAATACGCTGACCTGCTATCAAGTGGATGCTTCACGCCCGGTCAAGGGCTGGTTCCCGCCCAAGGCCATCCTGCTCTACTGTCCCGATCCGGGGTTCAGTGGTGATTATGATCTGCCAGCCGGCACCTATGCCTCTTGTACCTTTGTGGGCAGTTTTGCCCGCTGCAGACAGATCCATGGCAAGATGTTGGAAGATCTGAAGACCATGGGTTACCGTGCGGACGGGGATCCCTTGGAGTTCTGTCTCATCGGCGAATATGAGTCCAATGACTTCGATGAATATGTGAGCAGGATGGAGATCCCTGTAGTCCCCAACGACGTGGAATCGAGTGTCCGGAACGGGAGTTGAACCCGTACGCCTGTATATATATAGGCACTAGCACCTCAAGCTAGCGCGTCTACCATTCCGCCACCCGGACAGGTGCGTAATCGCAACGGAGATAATCATAGCATCTCAGGCGGCATTGCGCACTGGGCGATTGGGGGAGCGTGTCGTCATGGGGGGCGCTTTTCGGCTGCGGGCTGTAGCCTAACACCATGACTGCACCCCTCTTCCTGCTGGATCCCGACCACGATGATTCCCCGCTGGCCAGCGATGAGCTCCACACTGGCTGGCGCCTGACCCTGCCCGAGCACATCCGTCGTCATGCCCTGGGCTCCATGAGGCTGAAGAACGGGGACCAGCTGGACCTTTCAGACGGAGTGGGACTGCGCATCAGCGCCCTGGTCAGGGATGCTTCGACTGGCCTGGTGGAGGTCACGGCTGTCGGGCGGCAAGCACCTCCCGAGAATGAATTGATTCTGGTCCAGGCCTTGGCCAAGAGCGGCAGGGATGAGCAGGCTATCGATATGGCCACCCAGATAGGAGTCGATCAGGTCCTGCCCTGGCAGGCTAATCGGTCCATAGCCAAATGGCGGCCGGGCCGCAACGACCGGCACTGGCAGGCCGCCCTGGATGCAGCCACTGAGCAGAGCCGGAGGGCCTACCGTCCTCGACTGCTGAGCAAGGTGGACAGCCACGGTCTGGCCGCTTGGTGCCGAAAGGCGACCGACCAGGGAAGCCTGGTCCTGGTACTGCACCAGGATGCCGACCTTGGCTGGGATGCGGTCCGCAAACGCGTAGACAAGCTGCCAGAGAACTCGTCGATCGCCGTGGTCGTGGGCCCAGAGGGCGGGATTGCCGATCAGGAGGTCCAGACCATGATGAGGGAGGGGGCCTTAGCGGTTCGGTTGGGGGGCAACATCCTCCGGGCTGCCCTGGCCGGACCAGTGGCCCTGACCCTGCTGGCGGACATGCTGGGTCGTTGGCAGTCGGAAGTCCCTGAGCCCAGCGCATGAAGTCGCGCACAATATACAACCTCGACAATAAGATGGAAAACAGCGAAAACATCAAAAACAGCAATGTTGGCAAAGAATAAGGAGTGGTCATGAGCGATGACGATCGGCAGGAGGACTGCATTTTCTGCAGAATCGTGGCAGGGGAGGTTCCCAGCGAAAAGGTCTATGAGGATGAGACCGTCTACGCTTTCAAGGATGCTAACCCCAAGGCAGCCGTCCATGTCCTGATCGTCCCACGTCACCACTACGCGTCGGTGGCCGAATTGGCCAAGGCCGACCCTGACACTCTGGCCCACATCGTCCAGGTGGCTCAGCAGATCGCCGACCAGGATTTCCACGGAGCCTACCGACTGATCTTCAACACGGGGGAGGATGCCGGCCAATCGGTCTTCCATGTCCACGCCCACGTCCTGACCGGACAGGTGCTGCCCGAGTGAGGCCCGTGTTCACCATCGTCATCGTGCAGGAAGGGAATCCGTGGCGGTAACTACGCGAACCCTGGAGATTCCGGAGGGGATCGACCCGGTTCAGGTGCTGGGGCCGGAGGATGCAGTCATCGACAGGATCGAGCGCGCTTTCCCGGCAGTGTCCATCCTGGTTCGGGGCAACCAGATCATGCTGCGGGCCCGGGACCGGCAGGGCGACGTTCAGGCGGCCCAGATCCGGGACCTACTGACTGAATTCATGCAGACTGCTGATCAGGTTCCTGTGGATGCCGATCAGGTGGGGCGAATACTGGATCACCGCCGTCTGGGGACCGCCGATGCAACCGATTACTCCCGTCCAGAAGAACAGAAAATTACAGGTAGCAATACGGCAGACCAAACCTATGTAAGCCACGAATCTCAGGATCACAATACGACAAGCAGTACTTTTGTGGATAATGCTTCTGCAGAGCGCAATTATCATGAGACAGCCGTTGCAGACTCTGAGGGGGACAACGCCCTGGAAGGCATCGACCAATCCCGTCAGGCAGCCCCTGCTGCTCTTCGTCGCCGCCCTCTGACCCAGGCCTCCAAGGGGCCGATCAGGCCCAAGACCGCTGGCCAGTCCGCCTACGTGGCCGCCATGGAAACGCATACCATCACCTTCGGCATTGGCCCGGCCGGCACCGGCAAGACCTATCTGGCGGTGGCCAAGGCTGTTCAGGAATTCCGGGCCGGACGCATCGGGCGCATCATTCTGACCAGGCCTGCCGTGGAGGCGGGGGAGAGCCTCGGCTTCCTGCCTGGCACCCTCAATGAGAAGGTCGATCCATACCTGCGGCCCCTCTACGATGCTCTGGCTGACATGCTAGGCACATCGCGGCTCCACCGCCTTCTGGCCGATGAGACCATTGAAGTGGCTCCGCTCGCCTACATGCGCGGACGCACCCTGAATGATGCTTTCGTCATTCTGGATGAAGCGCAGAACACCACCCGCAGGCAGATGAAGATGTTCCTGACCCGTCTGGGCTTCAACACCAAGATGGTCATCACCGGCGATGTCACCCAGGTGGATCTGGGTGGGCCTGCATCAGGTCTGGCCACCATCGAACAGGTGCTGCACGGCATCGACGATATTGCCTTCGTGCACCTGCAGGCGGCTGACGTGGTACGCAATCGGCTGGTCGGGCAGATTGTCCGGGCTTACGACCGTGCCGATCAAGCCCGTAGCCGGGGACGGGAGCAGGCATGAGCGTAGAAGTGACCAACGAGACCCAGTGGCTGATCGACGCCAAGACCTTTTCCGACCTGGGGGTGTGGGTGCTGGACCAGATGCGGGTGAGCACCCAGTCCGACATGACCATCATTTTCAATGATCCCGAGCCCATGGCGGTGTTGCACGAGCGCTGGATGAACCTGGCCGGGCCAACCGATGTCATGAGCTTCCCCATGGACGAGTTGCGCCCCGGGGACGAGAACCATCGCCAGGAGGGCATTCTGGGCGATATCGTCATCTGTCCTTGGGTGGCGGCACAGCAGGCTTTGGCAGCCGGCCATTCCACCATGGAGGAGATGCTGCTGCTGGCCATCCATGGCACCCTGCATCTGCTGGGATACGACCACGCCAGCAGGGAGCAGGAGGCGCAGATGTTCGGGCTGCAACGCCAGCTGCTTCTGACCTTCCTGGCCCTGCGCCAGGGACCCATTGCGGATGCTGCGCTTCCGGCCGGGGCCACCAATGCTCTGGAGATCTATGAGCGGTACGGCCGTGGTACCAATCAGAGAGGCGAATCCCATGAGTGAGCGGACCATCGCCGCCCTGGTGGTCATGGCTTCGGCCGTCATCGCCCTGGTCGTGCTCTCCCTGGCGTTGGCAGAGGCCCAGGGGGCGCTCAATCGGGTGACCCGATCCAGTCTCAACAATTTGATTTTGGGACTGCAGACCGACCAGGAACTCAGCCAGTTCTCCAGGATGAAGCGGATTGACCGCATTCATCGGGCCCAGAGCCTGATCTCGCAGCGGCAGGTGACGGGAAGTGCCTGTGCCTTTTTCCGCATCATCTGCGACATCATGGTCGGCGTCCTGGTGGCCTGCATGGCTGCTCTTGGCGGTTTGCCCCTCTGGGAGCAGCTGCTGTGCGGAGTGGTCATGGCCATCCTGGTGGCCGCCGTCTCCGTCACCTTGGGTCCTCGTGGGCGTTCCCGTCAGCCCATGGAAGCATTGCTCAAGCATGTGCGCCTGGTCGGGCTGGCCGTTCTCATGACTCCCTTCAAGCGTCGGCGGCAGGCTGAAGCCAGTGCCCGCAAAAACCATCGTGGCGATCTTTCCGACGACGAGGAGCTGGAGAAAATCCAGATCGAACAGGGTCGGGCCATGGTCGACCAGCTGGTGGAGGCCGGTGCCTTCGATCCTGAAATCTCCGAGATGCTGAAGAACGTGTTGACCCTGTCGACCACGCTGACCCGCGAGATCATGGTCCCTCGCACCGACATGATCTGCATCTCCAAGGATGCCAGCCTGGACTCAGCCCTGAAGCTCTTCTCCCGGTCGGGGTTCTCCCGCATTCCCGCCATTGGGGACGACGTGGATGACCTGGTCGGCATCGTCTACTTGAAGGACGTGGTCCGAGCCCTGGCTTTCAACCGGAAGGGCGACAGATCGGTCGCCTCCATCATCCGTCGACCCGTCCTGGTGCCTGAATCCAAGCCGGTGGACGACCTCTTCCACTACATGCAGCGCTCCCGCCACCACCTAGCCGTGGTCGTGGACGAGTACGGGGGCATCGCCGGCCTGGTCACCATCGAGGATGCCATCGAGCAGATCGTCGGCGAGCTGGAGGATGAGCACGACCGGGTCCAGCACGATGAGCCCAAGCAGATCGGACCACACACCTGGCAGCTGCCGGTCCGCACGCCCATTGCCGACCTGGAGGAGCTCTATGAGATCACGATCGACGAGGACGACGTGGATACGGTCTATGGCCTGTTGACCAAGCTGCTGGGTTCCGTGCCCGTTTCGGGCTCATCGGCGGTGACCCGGGGAATCAGGCTGACTGCGGGCGAAGCGGTCGGCCGTCGGAAGAAGATCGCCACTATCGTGGTCGAGCCAGCCAACGGATCCAGCATCGCCCTTGAGGACGGCGCGGAGCAAGAAGACCAACAGACCAACGGGGATCAACCCGAGCAGGACAGTCAGGAGAATTCATGACCAAGGAAGAACACAGCGATGCCAAGGCGCCGGTCCACCGATCGGGCTTCGTGGCGGTAGTGGGCCGACCCAATGTGGGCAAGTCCACGCTCATGAACGCCCTGGTGGGCAGACCCATCGCCATAGCTTCCTCAAGACCGGAGACCACCCGCAAGGCCATCCGGGGTATCATGACCCATCCCGAGGCCCAGGTGGTCCTGGTCGACACCCCGGGCATCCACCGTCCGCGCACCCTGTTGGGCCAGCGGCTCAACGACGTGGTGGAGGCCTCCCTGTCGGATGTGGATGCCATTGCCGTTTTGTTGCCGGCCGACCAGGCCATCGGCCCTGGCGACCGTCGCATTCTCAGTCGGCTGCGGTCCGATTTCGCCCGCAAGGACAAGGACGGCAAGTGGGTCTGGCGAAAGCCCTTGATCGCCGTAGTGACAAAGATTGACCAGCTGAGCAAGGGGCAACTGGTGGACAAGCTCCTTGAGATTGGCGCCTTCGCCGACTTCTCCCAGATTGTTCCGGTCAGCGCCCTGGAGGCTGACAACGTGGACGAGGTGGCCCAGGTGTTGATGGATGCCATGCCCGAGGGTCCTCAGCTCTACCCGGATGACCAGCTGACCGAGGAGCGTCCCGAGGACATGATCGCCGAGCTGGTCCGCGGAGCCTACCTGGAGGAACTCGACGACGAGCTGCCGCACTCCCTGGCTGTCCGTGTGGAGTCCATCGAGCCGGATCCGGAGGGCGGGCGCGACACTGTCCATATAGGTATCTACGTAGAGCGCGATTCGCAGAAGCCCATCGTCATCGGGCGGGGAGCCGAGCACCTGGTCCGGGTGAAGAAGAAGCTACGCACCGCCGTCAACCGGACCATGGGCCGTAAGGTCCGGTTGGATCTGCACGTCAAGGTGGCCCGCAACTGGCAGACCGACCCTAAGCAACTGGAGCGCCTGGGGTTCTGATCGCGCTCAGCGGCGGGGTGCCGGGGTGCGCTTGGCTGTATACATCCGGGTGTTGAGCAGGTCGGCGTAGCGCTCGATGACCTTGGGCCGGATCACCTTCATGGATGGTGTCATCAGCCCGTTGTCCTGGGTGAACTCCTCGGGCAGGATGATGAACTTGCGCACAGATTCGGCCCGGGAGACGCCCTCGTTGGCCCGGTCCACATACTCCTGGACCTCGGCCCGGACCACGGCGTTCTGTGACGCCTCCTGCAACGACATGTTCCGATCCAGTCCCTTGGAGGCCAGCCAGGGCCGTAAAGCGGTCTCATTCAGGGTTACCAGTGCTGAAATGAAGGGGCGCTTGTCTCCCAGAACCAGGGCCTGGGAGACGATCTCGGAACGCTCAATGACCTCCTCGATGGGCCTGGGTGAGACGTTCTTGCCTCCTGCCGTGATGATTAGGTCCTTCTTGCGCCCTGTCAGGAAGAGGAAGCCGTCACGGGAGAGCCGTCCCAGATCGCCGGTGGCGTACCAGCCGTCCTCGGTGAATGAATCGCGGGTGGCCTCCTCGTTCTTGTGGTAGCGGTGGAAAACGCAGACGCCCTTGATCTGTACCTCGCCGTCCGATGCGATGCGGATGGTGAATCCTGGGAAGGGGATGCCCACCGAGCCTCTGTGGTAGGGAGTGCCCAGGGGGTTGAAGGCGCAGGGTGCAGTGGTCTCGGTCAGGCCGTATCCCTCATAGACCGGAACATTGGATCCGCGGAAGAACCCCAGCAGCTCCGGGTCCAGGGGAGCGCCACCGGAGACGATCCACTTGGCCCGTCCGCCCAGGACCTGGCGCAGGGAAGAATAAACCAGCGGGTCGTAGAAGGCTCGCCGCAGGGCACTGCGCCTGGTCGGCCAGCCCTGGCGGGAGATGTCCTCCATGTAGGTGCGTGCCGCCCGTGCCGCTCCGTTGAAGATCCTCCCCTTGATGCCATGCCCGGCCTTTTGGGAGGCGGCGTTGTAGACCTTCTCAAAGACCCTGGGTACGCCGATAATCACCGTGGGCTTGGACTCCTGCAGGTCGGACAGCAGGGTGGCCAGTCCGGAGGAGATATAGACGTGCATGGTCCCGTAGACGACACCGTAGCTGATGGCCCGGGCGAAGGTATGGGCCTGGGGCAGGAAGAGCAGGATGGAGCCATCCGGATCGTGGGTCAGATTGGGGATGAAGGCGTTCAGGTTCCTGGCCAGCTGGCAATAATGCTCATGGGTCATCTCCACGCCCTTGGGCGCTGCAGTGGAACCGGAGGTGTAGACGATGGAGCAGAGGTCGGTCTTACGGATGGAGTTAATCCGCTCGTCGAGTTCGGCGTCGCTGACCGACTCCCCATAGGCCTGCAGCTCCTGCAGGGCACCGGACTCCAGGCAGGCAATCCGCTCCAGGGTGGGGCACTCCTTGTCGGCCCCCTCGGCCTTGGCCCGCATCTCGGCGGTCTGCACCACCAGCAGCCTGGCATCGGAGTTGTTGACGATGAATCGGATCTGTTCGGCCGAATCGGTGTCGTAGATGGTGGCGATGACCCCGCCGATGGACAGGACGGCGGCATCAACGATGTCCCACTCGTAGCTGGTCCTGCACATGAAGGCCACGGCATCGCCCTTCTTCAGCCCGTAGTGCAAAAAGCCCTTGGCAGTGGTCCTGATGTCGTGCAGGATCTCTCGGCCGGTCCGGTAGGTCCAGCTGCCGTTCTCTACAAAGTGCAGAACCGGCTGGTCGGGGGTGCGGCGGGCACGATCAGCGTAGATGTCGTAGACAGTCATGTCGTCAGGAACCGGACCCATGCCGGCGGTAGTGGCCGAAAGCAGTCCCGAGGCAGGATCCATGCGCGTGGTGGTGGCGTAGTCAGCTGACCAGAAATGCGTATTGGGCAGGGCGAGGGCTTCTTGGGCGGCACCTGATGGATCCGCGGCCTCCTCGCCAGTCGGTCCCTCCCCATGACCCACCTGGTGTGTCACAAAAGATTTGACCGATGCTAGTAACGACACGTTGTCTCCTTCAATAATCGCGGGATATGTCCAGAATAGCCGCCCACTTGGAGAAGGGCGGGCCCGGTGCTAAAGTAGGCACGTTGCTTTGGCGAGGGAGACCGCACGGTCTCCGTTATCGACTCGGCTGGATCATCGGCGCCCTTTCCTTTGGCGGTCCGGAATCCGACGCGGCGATGCGCCAGGACCGGCCCAGGTCGGTCTTGAGGAACCACTCAAGGAAGGAAGCCAACATGGCTAACACAATTAAGCTCGAGGGCGAAGTTCGCGACCAATTCGGCAAGGGAGCGGCACGCCGCATGCGCGTGGCCCAGCAGATTCCAGCCACCATCTACGCCGGCGGTGCCCAGCCCGACTACATCAAGCTGCCCATGCGTGAGACCACGCTGGCCCTGCGCCGCGCCAACGCCCTCTTCTCCATCAGCTTCGGCGGGCAGACCAAGACGGCCGTGGTCAAGGACGTGCAGCGCAACCCCGTCAAGCGCCAGGTGGAGCACATCGACTTCTATGAGGTCCGCGCCGGCGAGAAGGTCACCGTGGAGGTGCCCGTCTTCGTCAGTGGCGAGACCAAGGGCGCTGCCGTGGCCCTGATCGACACCCAGAACCTGCAGGTCCGCGCCGACGTGTCCAATCTGCCCGAGCGCATCGACATCAGCGTTGAGGGCCTGGCCGAAGGCGACAAGATCCTGGCCAAGGACATCAATCTGCCCGAGGGCTCCGAGCTGATCATCGACGATATGGAGGAATCCATTGTCTCCGTTGAGATCCCCAAGGAGGAAAGCCTGGAGACCCCCACCGAGGAGACCGAACAGGCCGATACGGAAGCTGCTCCGGAGGCCGACGCCCAGAGCGAGTGAATCTGAAGGTTCGATTTGCAAGGCCGTGGGATCATCAGGATCCTGCGGCCTTTTTGTCTAAGACGGTCACAATGCGAAATGCGCCGGACAGGTCAAGGCCTGCCTATGCAATAGTTCGGGTACCGGGCATCGCCATAAGCATCGCACCCGAGCAACCAAATACAGTAGCAAGAAGAAGTGGTAGATAATGGCAGAGCAATCACATCACGACCCGAAGGCACTCAATGAGTTGGCG
>NZ_JBVPQK010000036.1:0-15178 GCF_058197115.1 Bifidobacterium sp. POST2/T3 (B1) | reverse complement strand
CCTTGGACAGGTCAACCAGCTGGTCGATGGTCTCCAGGTTGCTCAGCTTCTCTACCAAGGTCTTCTCGTCCATGAATTACTCCTCTATAAGCGGCGGTGCAGACACCGGGGGCCTTGCGCCATCGATGCCCACCTTTCTCTTCCCATCATAGCCAGCGACCGGATGAACCGGGCGCGCAAAGAGGCTTAAATCAGGTCATAGGAAAAATCGTGGATCTGATCCAGGGCCTGCCGACTCTCCTCCAGCCAGGTCATGGCCACCGGATAGACGTGTCCCAGGGTCTGCAGACGGTTGGGCCTCAGGTCGTGCAGCTCGAAGTCACGGCCTTTCCTGCACAGAATCTCAGCCATCTTGAGCGCGTCGCCCTGCAGAAAGTCGTCGGCGCTAGTGTTTAGGAAGACCGGAGGCAGGCGGACCATATCAACCATGGTCGTCAGGTCGGCCACTTGATCGCCCCCAGCCTCCACGAAGCTTCTAAAGAAGGATGGAGCAACTATAGTCAGGCCATCGGTGGGCGAACCAGTCGGATGGAAGCCTTCCAGATCCACCGACAAGTATGGAGTCAGATCGAGCAGGCCTGAGACCAAGGCAGCGCCCCGAGGCCGCAAACCGGCAGGCTTCAGCCCCAGCCTTTGTGCAAATTGGTTATCGGACTCCACTGCCAACGTATAGAGAGCCAGCGTGCCTCCGGCCGAGTCGCCCGTCAGAAAGATCCGATCAGGCGAAACCGGATACTCGTCCAGGTGGCTCTTTATCCAGGTCAGCGCCGTCAGCACGTCACCCAGCTGGCCCATGAAGTCCGTGCTGGGGATCAGCCGATAGTTGACCGAGAAGACTGCAAAGCCACGCTGGGCCAAGTGGGTGCAAAAGTTCCGGTTGAGCTCCTTGTATCCGTACATGAACCCGCCGCCGTGGATGTCGATGTAGACCGGGATCACCCTGCCGTTGCGCAGCATGGCATCGTGAGGCAGATAAAGATCCAGCTTGTGTGCGCGCAAATCATCGTCCACATAGGCGATGTCGTTGAGACAGTCCACCCCCTCGGGCACCTGCCAGTGACGGGAGCGGGGAGCATCCATACGCCCAAATGTCAGCCGGGAGCCCAGAACAGCCCGAGCAATATCCGGACTGCAGCCATCCAGGTCCCCGTCGACCTCGGTCCAGCCCTCCAGCAGTTCGCGTTCCTGGTTGGTTACCGTCATCTCTGAATCTTTGCTCATTATTCAGCCCTCATCGCTCCAACCCGCAGATCACGTTCTCACATCCGGTCGTGTGGGTTTACAGCCAATATACATTGCCGGCAAACGGACACTCTTGCCCATGATCGCGCCCCTGCCGGTAGAATAACGGAAACAGCGACAGAAAGGCCAAGGATGACAATCGCAACCTACGAAGGCATGTCCGCGCTCTCCCTGGGCCTGCCGCCCACCACCGCCATTCCAGCAGCCAAGGGCGAAATGCCCATACGAGCTTTCACTACGCGACCGCCCGTCTCTTCACGGCTGCGCCAGCACTTCTCCACCAGCGTCGACAAGATCGTCATGCTGGCCCTGCTGCGGCCCGGAACCATTCCTGTGACAGACGGCGCGCACTGCCATGAGGTACTGGTCATGGCCATCGGGCTGAAGATCCCCTATGTGCCGGAGGATGTGCTGGAACATATCGCCGCCATGCGCTCCTCAGGCATGGTCTTCATCACCGTTCACCAGGGTGAAAAGGGTCTCGTTTGCACGCCGGCCGTCCGCCGAGCCCTGCCCACCAAAGCAGGTCATGAGACCAGACATACGCTCCACCTGGGTAGGCCTCGCTCAGCCGATAAGACCAATCTGACCCTGGTCGGCGACGATATGGACCAGCTCTGGGACAGCCTGTGCGCGCAGGTAACCTTGGACCAGACCGACGGCAGGGATCTGGACAACCGACTCGCCGTACGCGAGCGCATCGACCTGCTCAAGGCCCAGGAGGCAAAACTGACCAGAGACCATGGCCGGGCCAGAACCACCCAGGATCGCAACACAGCCTTCGCCAAACTCCAGAAGGTCCGTGCCGAGCTGAATCAGCTTTCCTCCGATGACCAGACAACTGAGGTTTAGACGGCAAAGCCGAGCCAGGCCTAGTCTGACATAGTTCCAGCCCAGACTTGCCCAAGCAGATCGCAAACCTCATCCAAGCCATGTGCGTGCCTGGACCTATGCTGGCACCCATCGCCAGCATTCTCATAGCAGCCGCCATCTCCGCAAGCGCCATCCTGGGCAGCAGCTCCTTCGCCAAGCCCGTCAACATGACCCTGGACGAGCGAATGAAGGTAGTCCCCCTTTGAGTTGCGGTAGACCTGACCATGACACTGGTGGCCATGCTGGTCTATCTGGTCTTCTGAATCGACGAGTCAGGAAAGGTCGCAACCATGAAAATCATCATCGCACCCGATTCTTTCAAGGGCAGCCTGACCGCCAAGGAAGCCGCAAAGGCCATCGAACGCGGATTGCAACGCAGCCCCCTCAAGGCTGAAATGGTCCTGGTGCCCATGGCCGACGGCGGTGAGGGCACGGTCCAGTCTCTGGTCGATGCCACCGGAGGCCATATGATCCAGACCCAGGTCACCGGACCCCTGGGCCAGACCGTGAATGCCAGCTATGGCATCCTAGGCGACGGGCGGACAGCCGCCATCGAGATGGCTGCGGCCAGCGGCATCCAGTTCGTCAACGAGCAGACCCGAAATCCGCTGGTCACCACTACCTACGGTACAGGCGAGCTGATCAGCAAAGCCCTGGACCAGGGCGCGCAGGAGATCATCTTGGGCTTGGGCGGATCAGCCACCAATGATGGTGGCGCCGGCATGGCTCAGGCCCTGGGTGCCCGGCTCCTGGACGCTGACGGACGCGCATTGTCCCAGGGAGGAGCGGCGCTGGCCCGACTGGACCGGATCGACGTCTCCGGGCTAGATCCCCGTCTTGCCCGCACCCGGATTCGTCTGGCCTCAGATGTGACCAACCCCCTGACCGGCCCCGAAGGAGCATCGGCCGTCTTCGGCCCGCAAAAGGGGGCGGACCCATCCATGGTTGCCATCCTGGATGCGGCCCTTGCTCATTATGCAGCTGTTATTCGCAAAGACCTGCACCGAGAGGTGGAGACCAAGCCGGGCGCAGGGGCCGCCGGAGGTCTGGGCGCAGGATTCCTGGCCTTTACTCCGGCGGTCATGGCCTCGGGCGTCAATATTGTTGTGGACACCACCCACCTCAAGGAACTGGCCCGTGACGCTGACCTCTGCTTCACTGGCGAGGGCGACATCGACTTCCAGACCGCTTTCGGCAAGACCCCCATGGGTACAGCCCAGGCCGTCAAGGAGTCCTCCCCCAGCTGCAAGGTAATCGCCCTGGCAGGTAACGTGGGCGCCGGGACCGAAGAGCTCTACAAGGTGGGCATCGACGCCATCTTCAGCATCAGCCCCGGGGCCGTCAGCCTTGAGGATGCCATGGCCAAGGCCGCCGACAACCTCGCCGCAGTGGCCGAGAACATTGGTAGACTCCTGGCCTGATCGGGCTTTAGGTTGTCAGAACGGCATAAGGGACTCCGGATGTCTTTCGCACCCGGAGTCCCCTGTAATCCAGAACCCCTGTCAGGACCCCTGTTCGGCATAACCTTCAGCAGTCATGCCGAACAGCTGGAAGTGATCAGTCGAATTCGGTGATGACCGAACGGACGACCTCGCCGTTGATCAGCTGCTTGTAAGCCTCGTCGATCTGGCTCAGCTTGATGTGCTGGCTGACGATGTCATGCATGTTCAGCCGCCCATCCACAGCGAAGTCAGCATACATGGGGATGTCGTGCTTGATGTTGGTGGAGCCCATCAGTACACCCTTGAAGCCGCGCTGATGATTCAGCAGGTCTGCCGGGTTGATCTCCAGAGTGATTGTGGCATCCGGCTTGGCCATGCCGATCGCGTAGGCTGTGCCGCCCACGCCCAGTATGTCCCAGGCCTGCTTCATGGTGACGGGCAGACCGATGGCCTCGAATGCCTTGTCCACGCCGCCGTTGGTCAGCTCGCGCACCTTGGCCACGGGGTCCTCATTCTTGGAGTTGATTACGTCGGTGGCACCGAACTTACGGGCGAACTCCAGCTTGTTGTCCAGCAGGTCGATGGCGATGATCCGCTTGGCGCCGCAAATCCTGGCTCCCGAGATGATGTTCAGACCGATGCCGCCGGTGCCGATCACGGCCACGGTATCGCCGGGGC
Source organism: Bifidobacterium sp. POST2/T3 (B1) (assembly GCF_058197115.1). Lineage (NCBI taxonomy): Bacteria > Bacillati > Actinomycetota > Actinomycetes > Bifidobacteriales > Bifidobacteriaceae > Bifidobacterium > Bifidobacterium sp. POST2/T3 (B1). The sequence goes on along the minus strand of NZ_JBVPQK010000036.1, from coordinate 10,943 downwards.
GTACATGGGCGGTGTTGATGGCCGCACCTGCTCCGGTAATGGTGGCGCAACCGATGCAGGCTGCCTCATCCCACTTGACCTGGTTGTTGACCACAGCCAGCTGGTTCTCGTGGACCAGTGCCTTCTCGGCGAAGCCGCCGATGCCGAAAGCCTGGGTGATGGGCCGGCCGTCGGGGAAGGACAGACGGGGCTTCTCACCCGCGCCGCGTACGCACTCCTGCTGCTGAGTGCAGGACTGAGGCTGGCCCTTGAGGCAGTTGGCGCAGTGTCCGCAGACCTGCTCCAAGGAAGCCACCACGCGGTCGCCAACCTTGATGGCGGACACCTCGGGGCCCACAGCCTCGACGATGCCCGAGATCTCATGGCCGATCACAGCCGGGAACGGGAAGGCCTTGTCGTCATCCTCGACCAGATGCAGATCCGAATGGCATAGACCCGAGGCCTGCACGTCCACCAGGACCTCCGCGCCGATAGGATCGTCAATGACGACCTCCTCGGGCTGGGCGAATCCCTTGCCGATACCGTAAGCAATCGATGCCTTGATCTTCTGAGGCATAAGCCATCTCCTAATAACCATGTTCCTGTCGGTTCATTCCGGCAGGACAAATGTATATCGTTAAATAATGTACTGTAGCCACGGTGGTCTTCAATGCACACGCCATTGTTGCAGAACACCTTATATTATAGCAGGGAAAGGCCTCAACTGCCATGTAAACTTTTCCCAGTAGAGGCCCTCCGGCGTTTCCTCTACGCTGGCTTCAAACCTCCATAGAATGAGGACCATGTGTGGACGATTCGCGGCTGACCTAGACTACTCCAGCCTGGCCGAGCATTATGGTGCCCAGCAGGCTCCGGGACTGCCCAAGCCCTCCTGGAACATCAGTCCCGGATCGGCCATCGCCCTGGTGGCCCAGGACCGACATGGACGACGGCACCTGCATACGGCCCGCTGGAACCTGGTCCCGTCCTGGTCGGACAGCGATCAGATGGCCTATCCCACCCACAACGCCCGAGTGGAGAGCGCTCTGACCAAGCGAACCTACGCGGACTCAGCCAGGAGTCAGAGGGCCATCATTCCGGCCAGCGGCTACTACGAGTGGACACCTGACCACCAGCCCTACTACTTCCAGGCTCCTGACGGCCACACCCTGAACATCGCCGGTCTCTACTCTTGGTGGCGGGCCAGACCCGGCCAGCCCTGGCTGCTGACGGCCACCATTCTGACGACGCAAGCCACGCCAGAGGCCGCCCGGGTGCACGACCGGATGCCCCTGCTGATCACCGATGAGAACCTGGAGTCCTGGCTGGATCCAGGCATGGATGGTAGGACGATTCTGCCAAAGGCTGTGGAGCCTGGCCGTCATGCCTCCGAAGAATTGATCATGCACCCGGTGGCGCCCTTGAAAGGGGACGGACCGGAACTGACCAAGGATATGGCTCTGAATCAGAGTGTCAAAAGGAGTCAGATTTTCAAGTAGCTAGTGCAGGCATCTTAATAAGATTATTCACCGAGCAGTCTACAGTAAGATGGACATATAGCTGAGGAAAGAACCGGCCAGCAGATTTCTTTCGGTTGGATACCGTGTTCGTACTTTCGGTAGACGTTGGAGAAAACATGCCAGCCAAGAGGACCACCATAAAGGATGTTGCCAAAAAGGCTAACGTATCCATTAGAACCGTCTCAAACGTCATCAACAACCGTGATGACCAAATGAGGCCAGGCACTAAGTCACGTGTCGAAAGGGCAATTAAAGATCTTGGTTATCAGGTGAATCGCTCGGCTAGGGCACTGAAAACCGGTAAAACCAAGGTGCTTGGTTTAGCTATGCCAGACTTCGACCAGCCTTTCATCGGATTCCTGGTGAACGCTTTCGACGAGGCTGCTCGCCGGAGGGGATACGCCACGGTAAGCAGTCTTTTCGGCTTCTCCAACGAGAGACGCAGAGACTTCGCTGATAGTATTCCTAGGATCAACGCGGACGGTTGGGCTTACCTCTTTGAAGAGCCCATTCACCCCGACTCACCTCTTTTCCAGCAAAACGTGCCTCTAATCTTGATCAGTGACTATTCCTCCGCTGGCATGTATGACATCATCACTATGCCTAATGCGGAATCCTCTCAATATCTCACCAATACTCTGTTCGACCAGGGATGCTCTAGCATTGCCTTCATAGGCGCTCCCGAAAGCTTGTATGCTGAATCAGCAGCAGATAACGATAAACTCAAGTACCTCATCATGAATGCAACGGACGGGAATGGCACCCTTCGTTTGAAAGGGTATGTGCTGGCTCATCTTCAACGTGGAAAGGAAATCCCCTGGAACCAGGTCATACCCACCAAACACATGACCAGCTTCAGTGGAGTGACAGCTACGTATAATCTTCTTAAAAACAAGGTGCTACCTGATTCTATAGTTTGTGTCAACGACGCTGTAGCTATGGGAGTTATCTCCACACTAACCCGTAATGGTTTCTCTGTCCCTGAACAGATCCGCGTATGCGGTTTTGATAATATTCCTGAAAGTGAAATCTCAGTTCCGCCGCTGACTACGATCAACTTTCATATAGATCAATATGCTCAGCTTGCAGTTGATGCTCTAGTGAGCCGGATCAACGGGAACCATGAGCCCGCGAATACCTTCACGTCCGGTTTCAATCTCATCGAGCGTGAATCGACTAGGATTTTCTCATAATCAATAGGACCCCAGAGGCTTGATAAGCACAGTATCTTTTGACGCGATCTTACGGACTCGTTGCGGTTTACGGCTCCATAATCCTTATATATTCGTATCGATAAGCAACACTGAACAATATATAAGTGTGGCTCAATATTCTGATCCTCTTCTATTATTAGCAGGGAGGGCTGTTAATCCAGGCCCTCCCCGTAAATAGAGATGATCCTACCTATTTATTCCCTGACTTCGAATCCCTGGTCCTTCCCATATTTCAAAAGGCCTTTACGCCAGTTGTTCAATCCTTCTTTTAGTGTTACCTCACCAATAACAGCTTTACCGGCCGTATCTCCGTAGGTCGTCTGCGCATAAACCTGATAGGGCAAGAATTGCCATTTTGTATCAACGGTATCAGGCGCCTTGGCAAGAACTTCGTTTATCTTTTGGTCGCCGAAATAAGGATCAGAACGATCTAAAAAGTCTTTGTCCTGTAGCGTCCTTTTGTCGGCAGGGAACTGTCCCTTCTCAACGCGTGCTTTGATACCAGCAGAGTTATGGCAAACGAAATCTATAAACTTATAAGCTGCATCAGCCTGCTTGCTTGAAGCGAGGATGGCAAGAGAGGAGCCGCCATCTTCACCATTTGAGGGATGCCCTTCATCAAGCATGAGCATGGGGGCGACGCGCCATTGGCCCTTAGTATCAGGAGCGGAATCATCCAACATCGAACCCATCCACGCCCCGCACAAAAGCGATGCGATGTGCCCATTATTTAAACTATGATTCCACTCATCTGACCATTGCACGGACTTAGTATCAAGCAATCCTTCATTGAGCATCTTTTGCCAGACATCCAGTAGTCTGTCCAGGTTAGGGTTATTGTCAAAATTAATACCGAGCGTTTTGTCTTTGACTGTAAATGGATGGCTTCCTACGGCCCACATCATCTCCTCTAAAGGAGCAAATGCACCACTGTCATAGGAGATGTAATAGTCACTGCCAAGCGCATGGATCTTCTTCGCGGCTTCATAATATTGGTCAAAAGTCTTAGGAGCCTCAGTCACACCCGCCTTATCGAAAATATCTTTATTGTAAAAAAGTGCCATAGGGCCTGTATCGACAGGCAAAGAATAAATATCTCCATTCACATTGACGGAATTCCAAGCACCTTTAGTATAAAAGTCCTTGTACGAGTCGGCCCCGTAGCCGGAAAGTTTCTTCAGCGAGCCCTGCATGGCGAACTGAGGAACTGCACCGTATTCTATCTGAGCAACATCCGGGGCTCCGGAACCCGCGGAAATAGCATTGCTTAGAGCTTGGTAATGCTTGTTGCTGGTGCCAACATTCGTTATCTTAACCTTGATGGATGGATTCTTTTTCTCGAAGAGTTTGGCGGCATCCGTATAGGTTGGTTCCCAGGCCCAGACATTCAGAACAACCTGGTCACCATTACCTCCCGCGCTGCTTGAGTTACCGCTCCCAGATCCGCAAGCTGATACCGACAGAAGCATTGCACCCGCAATACAACCAGTCACTAATTTCTTCGTTGAAACCAATTTGTTATCTCCTTCTTGCTATTTGCTTCTTTAGAAATGCTAAAAATGCCAATTAATGCCGCCTGTTTATTACTCTTTGACTGCACCGGCAGCCAGACCAGACTGCCAATAACGTTGCAGGGTCAAAAAAGCAATAACCAGAGGTATGATTGTGATTAGACTCCCTGTGATAACAAGGTTCTGGATGGCCTGTCCTCCAGCTGTGCTTGCCTGATCTTTCCATTGATTTAGGCCGATGGTCAGCGGATACCATTGCGCGTCTTTGAGCATGATCAGGGGGAGGAAGTAGTTATTCCAAGTGGCGACAATGGTAAAAAGCGAACAAGTCACAACACCAGGCGCAAGAAGCGGAAGGCTAATCTGCCTGAATGTGCGCCATTCGGAGGCACCGTCCACTCTCGCCGCTTCCAGAAGTTCAGAGGGTACAGCTTGTTCCGAAAAAATCCACATCAAGTAAAGACCGAATGGACTAATCAGACTGGGAATGATCATGGACCAGGGAGTATTGGTCAGCCCGACTTTGGCAAAGAGAAGGAACTGAGGCACAGCAAGCGCTATACCGGGTACGCTGATTGAACCAATGATCACAGCGAATACAGCCCGCCGACCAGGAAACCGGAACTTGGCCAAAGCATAGCCACCCATTACAGCAAATACCGTGGCTCCGCCAGCACCAATGACGACGTACAGAAGAGTATTAAGAAACCATCTTCCGAATATGCCATCCTGATACGTGAAGACAGTTCGGATGTTATCCCATAAAGCGAATGAATGCCCTAGACCCAAGCCAAAAGTACCCGTGAAGTCAGACTGGGTCTTGGTGGCGTTGATAATCAAATAGACAAAGGGAAACAGACAATAGACAGCAAATATACCGCAAACCAGCGTCATCCACATGGACCGGCGAGGGTTTGAGGGATTGTAGAAACCTTTAGTCGCCGCCCGTCTCCGCTCAGCTCGTTCATCTTTGGCAATTCTGCGCTGACGTAGCTGTTCCCGTCGCTTAGTCGTTCGGGCGTCTTTGATCAAAGTAATATAACTACTCATCGCATCTGCTCCTTCATGCTGTTCAGCTGGACCACGTATGCGATGGCCATAGTTATAGCAGCCATCACAATAGCCAAGGCTGCCGCATAGTTGCTTTGATTCCCCGAAAAACTCAGATTATATGCATACATGTTCGGGGTGAAATAAGAAGTGATTGAATTCCCCGGCACCATGCTTTGCATAACACTAGGTTCATTGAAAAGCTGGAAGGACCCGATAATACTGAAAATCACGGTGATTGCAAGCGAGCCGCGCAGCTCAGGCATCTTAATATTTCGCACTATCTTCCACTCAGATGCTCCGTCGATAGCTGCAGCCTCATAAAGGGAATGGGGAATGGTAGATAAGGAGGAGTAGAAAATCAGCATGTTGTATCCCGTAAACTCCCAAGTCACGATGTTGCCTATCGAGGCAAGAAGGACCGAAGGCTGCAATACATCTATATGGGTCCCAAAAAAGGAGTTGAATGTACCCACGAGGCCATATTTAGCCCCATACATGAAGCCCCAGATCAGAGCTGAGACCACAGCCGGAACCGCATAAGGGAGGAAGGTCGATATCCGGAAGAATTTGGTCCCATGCAAGCGCATGGAATCTAGCGCAAGGGCCATCAAAGCCGACAGACAGAGCATGATGGGAACCTGGACGATGGTGAATACAACGACCCTACGAACAGAAGACCAGAACTGTGCATCACGGAAAAGGCGGGTGTAGTTTGCCAGACCAACAAATGAATTGCCGCCAACCAGACGTTGCTGGTAGAGCGAAAGCCAGATTGCATAGACGATGGGAATGACAAAGACCAGGATAAACATAACTGCGAATGGCCCCATGAATTTCCAGCCGCGCCAATCCTTACGGTGACTCATTTCACCAGCCACATGACCCTCGCTACTTTCTCCCCTGGGAATCGTCGGTGAGGTGCTGACCCTATCCATCACGTCCTCCTCTTTGAAGGAATAGCTTACGGTGTTGTAAGCACAATAACGTTATAGAAATAGAAGCTGATTATTTGTGCTGAATCAGAATAAATCGCTTGATACAACACAAAAATCGCTGTCATCTTTTCTATAACGTTATAGTTATAACACTTGTTTCTCGGTTTTGCAAAGCACATGGCCGTTTATAAAACCGTTAGGCATTCCTTGCATAGAAGAATAGGAACGTCCTGAATAGATATTCTTCAGCCTTCGCGCGTCTGTACGTTTAATGCCCATTTACCTGGCCTAGGTTGGACATTGCTCTCGACTATGACACGAGTATTCGCAGGAACTCAGGTCGCGACCAGTACAAGATGAGTTGAGATGGATCTAAACAACCTAAAAGATAGGCTGGCTTAAGAACGTAGTGATTTTGTTGTACTCTCGTACCGACAGGTAGGAACAGTGTGACTAATGGATTTAAAACGAAAATCCCAACTCCATAGCAGCCTCCGTAGGTACCGGGTCAAAAGCCCAGTATTCACTCAGGTTATCGTCTGAAGAGAGGCTGCGGATCTCAGCCTGGTCTATATACACCTCTCCCGAAAGATGGTCGGTCTCATGTTGAAAGATACGGGCCGGCCATCCGTGCATGGCCTCCCGATGCTTCTTGCCAGTCTCATCCTGCCAGTTGGCGGTGATGTCAAGCCAACGACCGCGGACAGCCTGGTACCCCTCCAGGGAAAGGCATCCCTCATAGAAGGCCTTCCTGGCAGTACCCACAGGTTCATATGAGGGATTAATGATGGCCCTAAAAGGTAGTTCTGCAATTTCGCGTGGGTCGTCTTCATCATCACGCAAGTGGTCCTCAACCACCGCAATGGCCAGACTCAGACCGATCTGGGGAGCAGCCAATCCCACGCCCGGAGCCTCAAGCATTGTCCTGCGCATGGCCTTGACCAGACGGTTCAAGGTCTTTCTGGAGAGTTGACCAGTATAGGTTTGCGTCTTCTGACGCAGTACCGGCTCTCCCATCTGGACAATGGGTAGGGTACCCTGTCTCCCAGCGCTAGAGAGCATGGTATCGACCTGACGATTCAGGGAAGTGTCTATTCTGCCGTTTCTTTCGAACATGGTGTCCTTCCTGGATTCCAGACAGGCGAGTAATCTGCCCTACTAGTCTTTAGATAGCCAGCTCGTCGGCCACAACTGATGCCAGCCGCTGGCAGACCTGGTCGGCCTGCTCCTGGGTGGCCGCCTCGACCATGACCCTGACCAGGGGCTCGGTGCCCGAGGGCCGCAACAGGACCCGGCCGGTGCTGCCCAGCATCCGCTCCTCCGCCTCGACCGCATCCTGAACCTTGGCATTGGTGCGGGCCGCATTCTTGTCCACGCCGGGCACGTTGATCAGCTGCTGAGGCAGCTGGGGGAAGTCAGCAGCCAGCTCCTTTAGGCTCTTGCCCGAGCGCACGACCTCCTTGGCCAGGGTCAGAGCCGTCAGGGTTCCGTCGCCGGTGGTGGCGAACTCCCGGTTGATGACGTGCCCGGACTGCTCGCCGCCCAGGGTGTAGCCTCCGCGCAGCATCTCCTCAAGGACGTAGCGATCGCCCACAGCCGTCTGGACAGTGACGATGCCCATCTGCTTCAGGGCCAGCTTGAGTCCAAGGTTGCTCATGACCGTGACCACCAGGGTGTCGTTGGCCAGCTTGCCCTCGCGTTGCTTGGCGCGGGCCAGGATGCCCATAATCTGATCGCCGTTGACCATGTTTCCCTCTTCATCCACGGCCAGACAGCGGTCGGCATCCCCGTCGAAGGCCACGCCCATGACCGCGTCCGAGGCCTTGACCATGGCCTGAAGCTGCTCGGGATGGGTGGACCCGGCGTGCTTGTTGATGTTGTAGCCGTCGGGAGAGGCGTTGATGACCACCACGTCCGCACCGGCCCGGCGCAGGGCCTCAGGGGCTACCACCGAGGTGGCTCCATTGGCACAGTCAGCCACGATCCGCAGACCGTCCAAGGGCTTGGTTTGGGTCTTGTCAGGGGCTACAGGGGCCACGGCCTCCACTAGATGGTCGATGTACATGTTGGTGGCGGTCACCGTGTCATGGGAGACGCGGCCCACACCTTCGCCCACCGGGCGCTCCCAGTCCTGGCCCAGGACCGATTCGATGTCGTCCTCCTTGGAATCCTGGAGCTTGAAACCACCCCGGGCGAAGAACTTGATGCCGTTGTCGGGCATGGGGTTATGAGAGGCGGAGATGACCGCCCCCATCTCCACGTTGAGCACGCTGGTCAGGTAGGCGATGCCCGGAGTAGGAATGATGCCCACGTCGATCACGTCGAAGCCGCCCGAAGACATGCCAGCGGCCAGGGCCGAGGCCAGGAAGTCCCCGGAGACCCTTGTGTCGCGGCCGATCAAGGCCCTTCGGCGGCCCGCGGACCGATCCGCGCCACGGCCCAGGACGCGGACTGCTGCATCGCCCAGATCCAGGGCCAGTTGAGCAGTCAGGTCTCTATTGGCTAAACCGCGTACACCATCGGTACCGAATAATCTGGGCATTTGCTCTCCTCCGAACGTACCATCCTATATGCAGGCAACAGATTCATTATGGCCCCGCCCCTGACCCGTCGCCACTCGGGCCAGAGCGGGCGGAATACTCAGCGCAGCCGCTCGTTGTATTCGCGGACCTTGAGGATGCGCCTGGAGGACTCCGTATTCTGGATGATCATTCCGCGTAGGGCCTTGGGAGCCTCGGCGTGGTCGGCCAGCCAGGCGTCGCCCGCCTTGACCAGGGCAGCCGGATCAGCCTTAGTCGGGTAGAGCCCGCCTGCCGACAGGGGGTTGAGCAGGGTCTCAGCGATGTGGAAGGTCTTATGGGCCCAGACCTCGTCTACGGCCGCAAAGAAGCGGTTTACGTAGGGTGCGAAAAGCTCCTGGTCCCCGGAGCCGGAGAAGCCGTCGGCCAAGGCCTCGATCTGCGAGTTGGTCAGATCCTCGTTGTGCAGAGCCTGATCCCAGGCCCAGGCCTTGGTCTCAGCCGTCGGACGGGCGGCCCGGGCGCCCATGGCGAACTCGCGGTTCTCCGTGGTGTCTTTCGCGGCCAGCTCCCGGTCGATCTCGCCGTCAGCCAGCAGGTCGTGGGCAGACAAGGCGTGGATGATCAGCCAACGGGTGTTGTTGTCGATGGTCAGCCCCTCCAGCTTCAGGTCGCCGCTCAGCAGACCCCGGGCATGATCCTCGAAGTCGGCATCGTCCCCGTAGCCCAGGTAGGCGCGGACCAGCTGGAATTGCTCGTCCGAACCCGGTTGGGCCTTCATGGCCAGATCCCAGAGCGTGCTGGCCACCAGCTGCAGCATGGGCTGACGGCGACGGGAAGCGGTGAAATGGTGGGCAGCTGTCGAAATCTGGGACAGGGCGTAGCGGAAGGTGGTGGACTGGTGCTCAGTGGCCAGTGCCTTCAAGCTCAGGCTGATGAAGCGCTCAGCAGGGAACTGCGCATCCCTGGTCATGTCCCACAAGCTGAGCCAGACCACGGCCCGAGCCAGACGGTCCTCGATCCGGTACAGGTTCTGCGTGGCATACTCCAGGGAGTCCTGATCCAGGCGCAGCTTGGCGTAGGTCAGGTCGTCGTCGTTGATCAGAATCAGGGCCGGTCGCTTCTTGCCAACGATCTGGGGCACTTCGGCTCCCTGGCCGTCCAGATCCAGCTCGAACCGGTCTGTACGCACCACCTTGCCGGACTGATCCTCGTCATAGAAGCCCACAGCCAGGCGATGCGGACGCAGGACGGGATGCTCCTCGGGAGCGGTCTGGTCGATCCGCATGGCGGTGATGCTCCCCTGCTCGTCGGTCTGCACCTGGCTGGTCAGCGTGGTGATGCCAGCCTCCTCAAGCCAAAGCCGGGACCAGTTGCCCAGGTCGCGGCCGCTGGTCTTCTCCAGCTCGGTCAGCAGATCCTTCAGGGTTGCGTTGCCGTGGGCATGGGCCGTCAGATAGTTGTGAATGCCTTGGAAGAAGCGATCACGGCCCACGTAGGCGACCAGCTGCTTCAACACGGAACCGCCCTTGGCATAGGTGATGCCGTCGAAGTTGACCTCGGTATCATGCAGGTCACGGATTGGGGCCACCACAGGATGCGTGGTGGGCAGCTGGTCCTCGGTCAGGGCCCAGCTCTTCTCCCCGGAGCAGAAGGTGGCCCAGTCGTCAGTCCACTCGGTGGCCTCGGCAGTGGCCAGAGTCGACATGAACTCAGCGAAGGACTCGTTCAGCCACAGATCATTCCACCACTTCATGGTCACCAGGTCGCCAAACCACATGTGGGCCAGCTCGTGCAGGACGGTCTCCACACGGCGATTGATCTGTGCCCCTGTGGCCTTGGACTCGAAGACGTAGGAATCACGGAAGGTGACCAGGCCGATGTTCTCCATGGCGCCCGCGTTGTATTCGGGCACGAAGATCTGGTCGTACTTAGCCCAAGGGAAGGGCAGGTCCCAGGTCTTGGCGTAGAAGGCGAAGCCTTTCTTGGTCACGTCGAAGAGGTATTCGGCATCTCCGTCCAGGGAGTCCTTCAGCGCCTGTCGGCAGTACAGGCCCATAGGGATGGTCCGTCCATCCTCGTTCTGATACTCGCTGGTCCATTGGGCGTAGGGTCCGGCGGCGAAGGCGGTCAAATAGGAGCTCATGACCGGGGTGGTCTGGAAGACCCAACGGGTCACGCCCTCGGTGCGGCCGCCCTCCAGGGTTCCCTC
>NZ_JBVPQK010000035.1:0-15713 GCF_058197115.1 Bifidobacterium sp. POST2/T3 (B1) | reverse complement strand
GCACGCCATCTTAGGGAGGCGGCAATTTTTTCGTAAGTCGGCATGTCTACTCGCTTCGCCGAAGGCGTGCCGCGTCGGGATGGAAAAGGTTATGCTCGGGAATGGTCGTCAGAGACCATAAGGAGGGTGCGTGTGGATTGGCATGCAGCGGTCTACGGGTCAAGAGCCGGTGGTTCAGGAGGCCATGGCTTCTATGATCCGGGTGATGAGGAGGAGGGGCGGACCTTTGGTGATCCGGACACCATCTCTGACGCTGCTCTGCGTCGATTGGGCGGCAAGGCCTACTTCCGTGCCCATCAACTGCTGGATGACCGTCGCTTTACAGACCTGCGCCTGCGACACCTGGGGGCTTTGACTGTCCTCAAGGGACGTGTGCCCGCCACTTATCAGCCGGATGGCGACTGCATGGTTCAGGCTCGGCTGGACGAGCAGGCCCATCGGGTCATCGACTCCTCCTGCACTTGCCGGGCCTTTGGGCGCCAGGGTCCTGCATGCAAGCATGTGGTCGCTCTGATCATGGCCTATAACGAGTCCAGCCAGGCCTTTGCAGGATCGGATGATTGGACCGGTGACGAGGGTCGATCCCGGTCCGCCCGCTCGACCTCAGGACCCTTAGCAGCCTACATGCACCGGCAGGAGGGTCGGCGGCGGCAAGCCTTTCGTGACCGCCAGCTGAGCTTGCTCAAGCAGGAGAACGGACCGGTCGGCGGTCGTCACCTGCCCATCGGCTCAGTCGGACTGATCCCAGACCTGACCAGCGAGCGCGGAGGCTGGCTGGTCCGTCTGCACATCACCCTGTCCTCCCACGGGGTCGCCTACTTGGTCAAGGACCTTCCGGCCCTGCTGCGCGCCGTGGACCAGGGCGAATTCATGTCTTACGGACGGCGGCTGGCCTTCATCCATTCTCGTGACACCTTTGATGACCGGGCCCAGGCTCTGCTGACCATCCTGGAGAGGGCTGGCGCCATCCGCCGCAGCCTGGCCGAACAGGAGGGGGGCATGCGCCGCCGTCTTACGCGTGCAGGATTGGCGGGGATCCGGCTCAGCGACGATGAGGTGGCGCAGATCCTCGACCTGTTTGTGGATTCCGGGCTCACCCTGGACTACACGCCTCCTGAGGACTCCTTCCTGCAGACCATGCCTGCCCCCGTGGTCGGCGGAGACCCGGACCCTGGCATCGCAGTCAGCAAGGAGGCGGAAGGCTACCGGATCACTCATGCCCTGGCCGTGGAGCGCTTCATCGTAGGCCAGGCCCATTCCTTCGTTATCGTGCGCCCCTCTCAGCCCGGTTTAGGGCTGGATTCGGGACCAGTCATCCACCGTTGCAGCGCGCGTTTCATGCGTCATCGGGACCTGCTGGAGACCCTCTGCCGCCCTGGCGAGGATCGGGATCTGCATCTGGATGCCGACGACCTGGACTTGTTCGCCCGGACTGTCCTGCCTGACCTGGATCAGGGTGCCCAGGAAGGATCCGGGCTCTCCGCCACACTGCCTGAAGAGCTGGATGCCCGCCGACGGCCGCTCTGCAGGATCGAGCTTTACCTGGACAGGGATCAGCAGGGGGTCAGTTGTGACCTCAAGGCCCGCTATGGAGATCGTCTTGTGTCCGTCGGCGCTGATCCCGGCTCCGAGGATGAACCTGGCAGGGATCGGGAGAGCGAGTCTCTGGCCCGGCAGACGGTCCGCCGCTATTTCCCCCTGATGGAGGAGGGATTGGCCCGCATTCCCGAGGAGAACGAGGAAGCCATCCACACCCTGCTGACCCGGGGCCTGCCGGTGCTCAAGAGTCTGGGACGGGTTTTTTCCACCCCGGCCTTCGACGGACTGAGCGTCGTCTCTCATCCGCAGATTCGTGTGGGTGTGCGGGTGCGCTCTGGTCTGGTTGAGATCTCTCCCATCGCCGATGAGGTACGGCCCGAGGAGGCCGCCGCCATTCTGGCTGACCATCGCCGTCGTCGGCGCTTCCATCGTCTGCGCAATGGGGCTTTCGTCGAGTTGGCTGATCTGAATACCGATGCTGTGGACACCTTGGCCCAAGATCTGGGCATCGACCCGGCTGATCTGGCCAAGGGGCCGGTCCGTGTGCCTGAATTCCAGCTCGGCTACCTGGATGCGCTGGTACCCGAGCAGGACCGTGATTCCAGCTTCCGCGACTACCTGAAGGAGCGCAAGCCTGACCCTCAGGAGTTCAAGGTCCCCGACGGGCTGCGCGGGCAACTCAGACCCTATCAGGTAGAAGGGCTGCGTTGGCTATGCACCTTGAGCGACCGCGGATTCGGTGGCATCCTGGCCGATGAGATGGGCCTGGGCAAGACCATACAGATGTTGGCTTACCTGCTCTCCCGTAAGGATCAGGCCAGGGGTCGAGGGCCTTCGCTGATTGTCTGTCCGGCCTCCTTGGTCTACAACTGGGAGGCCGAGTGCCGTCGTTTTACACCGGATCTGCGGGTGGCGGTCCTGGCCGGGGGGCGTAGCCAGCGTCAGGCACTGCTGGATCGGGCCAGATCCTACGACCTGCTGATTACCTCTTACGACCTGCTTAGGCGGGACCTGGACCGGTATCGGAGCCTGCCCTGGTATGCCTTGGTCTTGGATGAGGCCCAGTACATCAAGAACCATGCCACCAAGGCAGCCCGGGCCGTACGCGCGCTGGACAGTCTGCATCGGTTCGCCCTGACCGGCACACCCATCGAGAACCGGCTGTCTGAGCTTTGGAGCATCTTCGACTTCCTGATGCCCGGGATGTTGGGCCCCTACTCCCGGTTCCGGGACCGCTTCGAAATGCCTATACTCAGCGGCGATCAGGATGCCCAGTCCCGGCTCCAGGCCTTGGTGGGACCCTTCATTCTGCGCCGGCTCAAGTCACAGGTGCTGACAGATCTGCCCGAGAAGATCGAAAACGTGATCAGCGTGCCCCTGCAAGGTCGTCAGCGCAAGCTCTATGCTGCTCTGGAGCAGGAGCTGAGGGCTACGCTCAACAAGGAAAGGGATCAGGAGTACGAAGTCGGCAAAATCCAGGTCCTGGCCCAGCTGACCAGGCTGCGGGAGGTCTGCTGCGATCCGCGTCTGGTCTACCAGGATCAAGGTCGTGACCGGAGGGGCGATTCGGCCAAACTGGATGCCATCGAGGATCTGGTGGTCTCCTGCCAGGATGCCGGGCGCAAGATGCTGATCTTTTCTCAGTTCACATCCTATTTGGACCTGATAGCGCAACGGCTCCGTCGGCTGGACGTGTCTTACGATCTGATCACCGGGGCCACATCCAAGAAGCGTCGGCTGGAGCTGGTGGAACAGTTCAATAGGGATGCCACGCCGGTTTTCCTGATCTCCCTGAAGGCCGGCAACACCGGGCTTAACCTGACCGGAGCCTGTGTGGTGGTTCATGCGGACCCCTGGTGGAACGCCGCTGCCCAGGAGCAGGCCAACGACCGCGCCCACCGGATCGGCCAGACCCAGGACGTCAACGTCTACCAGATCGTAGCCAAGGACACCATCGAGGAACGCATCCTCAACCTGCAGCACAGCAAGAGCGACCTGGCATCGCGCTTTGTCGATTCGGCCGCCTCCACCGGCGCCTCCAGCGTGGCCAGGCTGAGCAGAAAGGACCTCCTGGCTCTGCTGGGCTGATCCCGTACTGACATGAATCTACTCGAAACTAAGACTCAGCGATTTTGAATGTGCTGCCATCATTGATGGCGAGGTCCTCGGGCCACGGTTCCGGTTATTCTTGATGCGGTAGTCAAATCGAAAGACTATGTGTATGAGCAGATTGACGGTTGTGCCACTGCGGGCTTGCCGATTTGGCAACGGTCGATTATTCGGGTTATGGGAGCCTGGCCATTTTTCAGCTCCTTTGATTACGGGAAGCTAAAGGAGAGAGCATGATCAGCGGTGTGCAGATGTTCTGCTCGGAGTTCATGGGCACCGCCCTTATGATGGCCATCGCGGTCATGGTCGCCGCCAGCAGGTCGCTCCCCAAGACAGGGGCTTATCGATCCGACTGGATCAACGCATCGCTGGGCTGGGGTCTTGCTGTCTATGTGGGCGTATATGCGGGGTGGAGAACTGGCGGCCATCTGAATCCGGCAGTGACGCTGGCCAGGGTGGTCGGCCACTGGATTGATCCACAAGCGACCTTGAACGGTCTGGCCATGGGCAAGGGCGGCATTCCGGTCACCATGGCCAATGTGGCCATCTTCATTTTTGCCCAGTTCCTTGGGGCTTTCTTTGGCTCCTGCCTGGGCTACCTGGGCACTCGCAAGCATTTCGAACTTTCGACCGATACAGATACCAAACTCATGGTTTTTTGCACCAAGCCGGCCATACGTTCGAATTTCTGGAATCTTACATCGGAGGCCATAGGCACGGCCATACTGGTTTCCTGGGTTTTCCTCAATGGGGGGACTCCTACGCAGGTCGGGCCTCTGGGTGTGGCCCTGGTCATCACGGTTCTGGTTATGGCCTTGGGTGGGGTTTCTGGTGCGGCCATGAATCCTGCACGTGACTTTTCCGCACGATTGGCATACTGCCTTCTGCCCATGTCCGGCAAGAAGGATGCGGACTGGAGCTACGCATGGATACCCTTTGTTGGGCCGATCATTGGAGCCTGCATCGGTGTGCTGGCTCCTGCCTGGATGGGACTTCTGCCTTGATCGTCGGCATGGAAAAGCCCCTAGCCTTGTCAGGGGGTTATTACGACAGGACCGGGGGTCGAGTTAGTTAGGTAGCTCGAACTCAGTAGCTGGCTGAGGTGGGCTCCTGGAAGCGGACTGTCAGCCCGCGGCCGTGGTGGAGGAACATCTCTGCACCGTGGCGGTCGACATCGCGATGGGTGAAGAGCATGCGGATGGCGAAGGCCGTCTGGGCATCATCGGGCAGGTCCAGGAAAGCCTTGTGGGCATCCCAACCATCGGCTGCGACAGCCTTGTTGGGTACGTAGGCATATCCATAGCCGTCCTCGTCCACGTAGCCCAGGAAAGGCAGGTCCCATGCCTGGTGGTAGCTCAACTGATTCTTGTAATCCTCGACCTTCTGGAGGGCTTCGTCGCTGATGCCGTACTTGCGGGCAACCTCGTTGGCCTTGGCGGTCTTCGCCGCGGCATCTTTTCCGAACATGGAAGTATCAACAACAATGACTGTATCGTCTACCATGACTGACCTTTCTGTGTGACGGCCTGCACGTGTGACAATCAACGCCATGACCATGCAGGGCCATGACTTTTCGGGTGACCGTCCATCGTCGACAGCGACCCCTGGATGCAAGATTCCTTCCACTTGCAAGAATACCAAATTCCGCCTGCAAATAGGGGCAAGGAACCGTGAGGTTCGCCATAAGTGCCTGACATTGGCGAAGAGGAGGGAACTCTCAGTCCAGCTCGGTCTCCTGATCCCTGCGGTGCCGAAGCAGATACATCAGCGCCAGGCCGAGAACGGCAGTGCCGACAGCCAGGGCTGCAGGAATGACTATGTCTGAGCCGGAGTCGGCTAGGGACGGGGAATTCGTAGAGGACTTCGCTTGGTCATCAGAAGATTGGCTTCCTGGCACCGGTTTTTGGCTATTTCTGGTTTGATCCGGTTTGCTAGGTGCATGATCGGACTCGACCGGCTTGCTCGGTTCCACCGGCGGATTCGGCTTGTCATGCTCTCCGGAGTTGCCGGGGTTGTCGGGGGTGCTGGGGTTGCCGGTGTCGCCAGAGTCAGAGTTGCAGGAGTTGCCAGGGTCGTCGGGCTTGGCCGGCTGGGTCTGGTAGGTGTTGGTGAAGACCGCCGTGTCTACCTTGATGCCCTTGCTGTCAGTCCATTGCGCCTTGGCGGTACGGTGTAACTGAGCTGCATCGGTTGTCAAGGTGATGGTCAGGATTGCAACGCTCTGATCATATGTCAGGCCAGGAATGGAGCCGGTTTCCTGGTGTATACGATACCTGTAGCTGCCATCGTGGGGCAGAGCATACACGTTGACGGGCACCTGGGTATCTTGGTTGTCGGTGTTTATGATGATTTGGCTGGGCAACGCTGCGGAGGGTGCGCCTTCCAGGGGCTCGACGGTTAATGTAAAGGAGTCTGTACTGAGCCAGTTCCTGCCTTGAATCCGTACTTTGACTCCGGCAGACACTTCATCGGTGTCCATTGTTCCCGTCAGACCGCAGTTGTTGTAGTCCAGGGATTGGCTGGCCGCGTCAACCATATCCTCGGCCTTCTGGAAATCAATATCGTTGATGACGGCGCCTTTTATGGTTCCGTTCTCCAGTAAGTCGCTGGCTGAGGAGTTTTCGCTCGGGCTGGCTGCGCTGGCCTTTTGGGTTGTTGTAGTCAGGTGGGTCCAGTTCGTGTTCGGGGCGGGGGCGAAGCGCAGGTGGAATTTCCCTGCCGGTATATTGGTCAGTTCGTACTTGCCCTGGGAATCAGATTCTGTGCTCAGATCATCATTTGGGGTGACGACTGACTTGGCGGGCTCGTTGGTACCGTCCTTGATCAGGGTCACTTTCACATCTTTAAGCAGAATATCTTCCGAAGAGCGGACACCGTCCCCATTGACGTCGTACCATACGATGCCACTGATGGAACGTTGAACAACCATGGCCTGGGCAGGCATTTGGTTCAGTGCATTGCCCCAGCGATTCCGATAGAGGTCGCCGGGGGAGTTGTTTCCGGGGTTTATATGGAAAGTAATGTCATAGCGGAATTGGTTGGGCTGCCCATCAATGATGAAGGCCCAGGCGACCACGTTTCCAGGCATTTTCACTTCGCCGCTTGTTGGGTCAAAGTCAGCCTTGCTCCAAGAGAGGTAATCCTGGGATTGTATGGAACTCGTGTCATTCACCCGCCATCGAGAATCTGTGGTGTAGCGGATGGTGATTCCGCTCAGACCAGCCCCCGCCGAAGCTTTTATGCTCATATCGGCAAAAGTAGGTTCCCCGTGGAAGTCGGGTTTGCCGCTTGCCTGTTTGTATGGCATGATGTCGATGGCATAGTGATGCTGCTTGCCACTGCCTGCGGTGCTGCTCAGCATGTTGGTGAAGCCGATTGGTGCACCGGCTTCATTGGTATCCCGTACGGCCGAAGTGGAAAGGCTGGTGGTGTTGGTCCGCCAAGCGTGGATGGTGAAGGAGTCGGCAGTCTTCAAGTATGTGTTGGGCTGGGACATATTCTGTTTTGACTGAACTGTGGCCGAGGTCATCAGATTTTCGTCGGGACCGATGTCTTTGCTGGGGTCAGTCAGGTCGCCCAGGGAGGTGGAGAAGTGGATGATGCGGTTGTTGCCGTCCACAGGAATGTTGGTCAGTGTCCAGGACAGAGTGGTGATTCCGGTTTCGGAGTCCGTGCTCACTGATGGCTCACAGGCGGTTCCGCCCTCTATGTGGCCCATTTCAGGCGTGGCTTCCGTATATGTGCCGCCCAATCGGGCGCTGCCGGGAATGTAGTGGAGCTTTGCTGGTAGTTTGTCGGTGATGTAGAGTTCGGTTTTGGCGCCCTTGTTGGCTTGGGAAGCTGAAGTGCCGGTGTTGATGGTTAGCCGCCAGTCAACGAACCGTTGATCGCTGTCTATGTCAAAATAGTCTTTGGGTTTGGAATTGGTACTTGTTTGTGCTACGGCGTTGGAGATGGTGTTGGTTTCGCCGGCTACATAGAGGCTGTCCCCGTGTTCATTGCCGCCGGTGTCTCCGCCCAGGTAACCGTTTATTTGATCATAGCGGGCCTTGGTATAGCCTCCGACGGGGGTGGTTAAGACAGGAGATTTTATTTTGGCCAGATCGTATGGGTTCTGCTTCTCGGCCCAGTTCTCCCATTCCTGATCGCTGGAGTTCTCGGGGCTCAGCCCGGCCATAGCTGCTAATTGGCTGCGGGTGAAGGTGCGCGACACTGATGTCAGCTGGGCTACCGAACCTACTTTGGCATCGGGGAGGACGTTGATCACAAATCCGCCGAAGCCGAATCGGGAATTCTCTTCGGCAAACCTGGAGGGCGCGGCGGTGCGGCCGCCCAGCAGTATGCCTACAACCGTGCCATGCTTCTTTGCTTCCTCCTGTGTGCTGTAGAAGTTCAGATTCTCTATGTCGGCATTGGCTTGCTCAGTGTCGTTTTTCCAGTCCTTCCCGTCGGGTTTGGTGGCGTACATGACCAGGTCCAGCAACGGGTTTTTATCGCTCGTTGTATCGTTGTATTTGCCGTTCTGCCAGATGCCATTGCCCCAGGGAAGATCCAGGCTGTCGGAGTCCGGCAGCCCAACTACTTTTGGGTCGATTTTGACCAAGGACATTCCCAGCAGAGGCAGATCGGCCTTGCTGGTTTTGAAGTTGAAGCCGGCCGTTACCCGCACTTGGGTTCCTGAGACTGCTGAGTCGGTCCCCCGTAGATTGTCAGGAGCGTTCCACCACCCGCAGTCCACGCCGTTATCAAAAAAGTTGGAAGCCGTCATGCAACTGTACTGAATGATGTTGCTGATGCCTGCCTTTGATGTTTCGGAGCCTAGCGTGAAGATGACGTTGTGCCACATGTCATCGGACTGGTCGGGTTGGTTTGACGTGTCCGTGGGGCCAGAGGCAAGGGGTAAAGACTGGTTTGATAGCGATTTCGCACCCAGGTTGCCGTCATTGACCTTGCTCTGCAGGCTGAGACCGGTCTGTCCATAGTAGTTGGCCACGTCCTTGCCTCCGACAGTAGAGGGGTTGAAGACATATAGGTAGCCAGTGGAGATTTCGGCCACTTCCTGTCGCGTGCAGTCAGTCGAGGCCAGGGCAGGGGTGCAGTTGGTGCCTGGCGCATGGGTATGCCCCAGGTATGGGAAGGGGTCGTTGGTTTTATAATCCTTCAACGTCAGGTCCAGCCTAAGGCCCTGGTTGCTGCGCTGTTCAGCCACGGTGTATTGACCATTGCCTTGGACCCGGTCCTTCCCGGCATCACCACCCGTGGATCGGGCATAGCCATAGTTGCTGAGAGTGGGTTTCCAGCCCTGATCGCCGGTGTTGCGCCCGCTGTTGTTGAAGTCGCCATCGATGGTGCCGATGTCCCAGAAGTAGGGTTGCAGATCCTCTATTTTCGGGAAGGCATCTCCGCTGGCGGTCTGCCACAAATTGCTCAGCGACAGGGAGAAGGTTATGGGGCCAGTGGGAACCTCCAGACCCTTGAGACCCTTGGTTCGATCGGGCCAACGCATGTCAACGGCCCAGTTGAACTTGCTGATGATCCCCTTGCGCTTGTCCAGCTCATGGTTGGGGTAATTGCTGGCGGCTGGGGTGTTGAAATCGAAGGTTTGGTTGCCGGAGCCTTCATTGGTTCCACCGGTGATTCGCAGGTTCAGATTGAGCTTGGCCGATACGGTGATCTCATCGGACGTGGCTGAAGCAGGATCGGTCTTGGTGGTGGCATCCGGAGCTCCCCAGGCCTGGATCTCTGGGGCGAATTTGCTGCCATTGGGCATGCTTCGGACCCGGAGGACCAGAGTGACGCTGGAGGATCCCGGAATGACGGTAGGCATATTCTGTGTGGCAGCGAGCAGCCTGTAAACGGTAAGCACCTGTGTGGGCTGACCGTTGATGATCTCTGTAGTTTGCTTTGGCTCGTATCCCTGCGTATTGTCCACCCAGCCCATCGAAGCCACATCAAAGGTGACCTGATCCTCAGGCTGGCTCAGTTTGAATTGGAAGCCTATTCGGCCCCGGCGGTAACTGGTTGTCTCGCTGCGGGTATTTACGGCGAAAGAGTAGGTGTAGGACATCTTATCGAAAGTGCGCACTATGGCATTGTCCGCATCGTGGTCGTCGCCTGGGTTGTTGTCGCTGTCGAAAGGGGCCGTGCCAGTGGAGCGGGAGGCCTGGGACAGTGTGGTGACCACGGCGTCGTCGGTGTCCAGCGTGTCCTTGATTACCGATTTGGCGGTCGGCCTTCTGCTGGGTTGTATGGGCGCGGCCTGGTTCGGGGAGGTTGACTTCGACTTCTGAGTGGTTTGGGCTGCTCCAGACGTGGCAGCGTCTAACTGTGGAGTCGAGGTTTGGGTCGACGTGGATGATTCCTGGTTTGTCACAGTCGTCTGCTGTGCTTGCGTCGTTGCGGATGTTGATGTGGAAGCGGTGGTCTGTGCACCAGCCGTCTGCCCACCATCTGCTATAGCCATGGTGGGTATCAACATGGCCATAGCCATCAGGCCGGCCAGGACTTTTCCACTCAAATTACCCTTTGCCACGTTTCTCCTTTTGAGCGCCGACGACCGCCAGGGGCGTCGGGCCGGGCATCCCCTTCAGATCATCCGGTCGACTGTCTACGATGGTTCTCGAGTCATTCGATATTAGTTTTGTAGAGCTAGTATACAAAGTCTTTGGCTATGATTCCGATTGATATGCGCCTCCGGAGAAAAGGGCCAACCATGGACAAAACAGGGAGGTTCGCATGAGTGAACGGGATCATCATGAGCTCTCGGTTGCCGATTTTCCGGGTCACGGAATGCGCGAGCGGCTGGCCGTTTATGGGTTCTTCATCATCATGGGTATTGGTACATCGGCCTGGATTTCTCGACTGCCAACCGTCAAGGCCAGTCTCGGTCTGCAGCCTTCGGGCCTGGCTCTGATGACTATCCTGGGCGGATGCGGCGCTCTGGTCGGCATGCTGGTTTCGGGAGTGTTGACTGATCAGCTGGGCGTGCGCCGGGCCATGCTGCTGGCAGCGTCCATCTGGTGCCTGGGTATGGTGATCGCGGCCCTGGCCGTCACTTTGCGATCAGTGCCGGGGGTTATCTTGGGGCTGCTCTTCAATTCGGCGGGAATCAGCCTCTGGGGAACGGTCAACACTGTTGAGGCCGGCGCAGTGGAGCGATTCTCCTCCCGGTCCATAATGCCGCGCTTCCATGCCTCATATAGTCTGGGCATGTTTCTTGCCTTGGGTCTGGGCTCGCTCCTGTCTCATCTGGGCGTGCCCATAGGCGCGCATCTGGCGGTCAATGCACTGATCAGCCTAGCTCTGGTGGCCGCTTGCGTTCTGCTCTGCCCGGCTCGGCCTCTAGGGGACTACAAGGGCAGCGCTGACGGCAAACGTTCGGATCGTCATGCTGATTCAGGACGCTCATCCGCCTTCAGCAGGCAGTTAGCGGCTTGGGGTGATGCCTTGGTGCTCATCCTGGCCCTGATCAACGTGGCTCTGGAGGCCAGCGAGGGTGCTGTCAACGACTGGAGCGGGATCGGTCTGGTCGATTCCTTTGGTGTCCCCGAGTCTCAAGCTGGACTCGCTCCCACGATCTTCGCTGCAGCCATGATCGTCTCAAGGCTGCTGGGTACGCATCTGATCGAGTGGCTGGGGAATATGCGCTCGCTGGTCCTGACCCTGCTGGTCTCGGCTCTGGGCATTCTGGTCTATGCTCTTTCACCCTCTTTCGTGCTCAGCCTTGTGGGTACTGGAATTTGGGGTGTCGGAGCAGCTCTGGGTGTACCTATCGTCACCACTCTGGCAACCAAGGATCCAGCCATGGCGGCTCAGCGGGCTTCGGTCATCTCCACTGCCTACTACGGGGTCTCCTGGATCATTCCTCCGGCTATCGGATTTTTGGCCGACCACACAGGTGTCAGGCCGGCCCTGCTCCCCCTGGCGCTCTTACTGGCGGCGGTCACCCTCCTGGTGCCCACGGTGTCCAGGCTCACTCGGGAATGATGCTTTTCGGTTGGCAAAACTTCGCCAACCGACATCGGCGCTGGCAATCGGCCTTAGGGCAGATGGATGCCTTTCCTTGCCAGATTCTCCAAGCACTCCTGCAGGTAGGCTGAATCATGCTCAGGATAGATGGGGTCCGTCAATGGCACTGCAGACAGGTCCTCGTAGGGCGGGCAATGTCTGCCGCGGTAAAGCGGATCATACCAGGCAGGATCAGGATGGTAGCCGCGCTCGCGCATCGTTGCCATGACCAGCAGATGAAATTGAAAGAGCTTATGGGCAGTGGCGGAAGACATAGTCAACAGTGGCGTGCCGTCTACCCCAGCCCAGACCCCGCAGCGCAGTGATCTCCCGATGCTGACCCAACAGCTGCTGTCTGGGGAGCAGTCGAAGCAAATCCTGATGCCACAGTCGCATGATGCCCCCTCCTTCAGCCTAGCCGCTTGCATTACTGTAAAGCAGACTGGCAGAAGAAGGGGTTTCGGCAATTCTTTACTGGAATTGCTTACTGGGCGATGAATCCACCGTCCACAACGAATTCGGCACCCAGCGCGAACTTGGATTCGTCGCTGGCCAGATAGACGCAGATCTCGCCGATGTCCTGGGGCTCGCCGATGTGGCCCAGGGGGGTCAGCTTGCTCATCCTGTCCTCAAGGCTCTGGCTGATCAGAGGGGTCTTGATGAATCCGGGATGAACCGAGTTGATGCGAACACCATAGTTGTTGTTGGCGGAATCCAGGGCCGCGGACTTGGTCAGCAGCCTGGTGCCGCCCTTGCTGGCGTTGTAGGCTCCGGCTCCGCTCAGGCCTACGAAGCCCTCAATGGAGGAGATGTTAATAACGGATCCGCCACGGCCCTTCATGACCCTCATGCCGTGCTTGGTGCCAAGGAAGGTTCCGTTCAGATTGATGGCGATGACCTTTTTCCAGTCCTCGTAGCTCTCCTGGTCCATAGTGGCTCCGCTGCCGCCTATGCCGGCATTGTTGACCACGGTGGTCAGCTGACCCAACTCCTTTTCAACGGTGTCGATGGTGGAGACCCACTGGTCCTCATCCGTCACGTCCAGGGTGTGGAAGACGACCTGCCCGGGGTGCTTCTGCATGAAGCTGCGGGAAGCATCGCTTTCCTTGATATCGGTAAGGGCCACCTTGGCTCCCTCGCGGACGAAGCATTCGGCGATGCCTACGCCCATGCCACCGGTTCCTCCGGTGATGATGGCTACCTTACCTTGTAGTCGATCAGTCATATCCACTCCTTTATAGAGATGTGCTGTCGTATTTCATCTTATGGGATGGCATGCCCACGCTGGTGACCGACGTATCGATTGTCCTGGTTCCGTTACTGCTTCAAAGCTGCATACGAGATGCCAAAGGTTTTGCAGGGGCCACAATAAATTCCCTGCTGAAACAGTGCGCCTGTTCTACTGAATGGGTTATGTTCGGATGTCGAACAGATGGCGCTAAAGCTCATGATCCACAGGCCTGTCAAGACGGAGATTGGTGATGGTGACGAGCACCCGGTCCTGATGTCCGGCCCTGCTTTCTCCGCGGCACACGATGGCCCTATAGCGGTGACGTGGCCCAGATAGTAGTAGCTGAGGTCTGTCGCCTCCTGTCGGCCCATGACGCAAACTGGAATGTTGCGGGGGCTACTGGTTGCAGGGCTCGGTCAGTTGGCTTGTGTTGCTGACTTGTACCCACCCTTCAGTGGGATAATGCCCAGGAACAAGGCTGCAACCATGATCAGGATGCTCAGACCGAACATGATGATGTAGCCGTGGGGCAGGTCGGCGATGGCTCCCCAGAAGAGAGCCGCGAAGGCTGAAGCCAGGGAGCCCACCATCTGAATGCGGGCGTAAATGTTGGTGTAGTCATGCGAGCCGAAGACTGCTGTAACCAGAATGGGCGTCTGCACTGTAGTGCATGCGTAGACCAGGCCGAAGGCGAAGGCTCCCAGCAGGAGGAGCGCAGGAAATCCGGGGAAGGCGACCATGAGGCAGACGCCGAGAACGCCGCCGCCGATGCCCAGGCAGAGCCCGCCTACGATGCTGCCGTCGTTGACCATGCCCAGGATGACCTTGCCGATGGCCTGGCCGGCCATGCAGGAGGAGGCGATCAGGCCTGTGTAGGCCGCCATGGATGGCAGGGATGCCGCATAGGAGGGCAGGAACTGGTAGATGGTCTGATTCATGGTGATTAGGCCGCAGAAGAGCGCCAGCGCCCAGAAGGCAGGGGAACGCAAGGCCTGGGAAGCGGTCATGCCAACAGTCGACGTGACAGGCTCTGGGCTCTTTTTGTCTTTACTCTCGGTGTCTGTGCTGTTGGACGCAGCCTCAGCTGCAGCAGGCTCCTGGCCGGTGGCGCCATAGGGGAGCAAACCTATCTGCTCGGGCGTGCCGCGAATGACGAAAATGGTGAAAGGCAGGGTGATCGCCAGAATGAGAATGGCAAAGACCAGGTATCCCCGCCGCCATCCGTCAGGGGCGGATCTGATGATCATGGTGCCTATCTGGTTGAAGATCACGCCGCCTATGCCGGTGAAGGCCATGCACAGGCCGATGAAGAACCCGACCCGTTTGCGGAACCAGGCGTTGATGAGCGTGGGAACCGACAAATATAGAATGGGCGGCATGCCGATTCCCAGAACCACTCCGCATAGGTAGAACTGCCACATGGCGGATGATCGGGACATGCCAAGGCAGCCCAGTCCGGCCAGGATGGTGCTTGCCGTCAGGACGATGCGCAGATCATAGCGGTGCATCAACCATCCTGCCACCGGCAGGAAGATGACCATGGTGATGCTGAATATGCTGAAGTACCCCGTAAATGCAGCCTTGGGAACATGGAAGTAGTTGCTGACAGGAGTGAAGAAGATACCGGCGCAACTGCATACCAGCGATACGGGGATGGCCGTGAAGACAATGCCCGACAGCACGATCAAGTACGGATAAACAGCCTGTTTTCGTGATGAGGGCTGTGTCGGTGTGGTCGACATGACTGCGACCTTCCTCTTATGGGATCGTGGCTAGCCAACTGATGCTTGGTTTGTATGCTCCCATCGATCTGTGGCTCGTCTGCTCTGAATGTCCACTATGGGAAATTTAAGGACTAATCATAGTTCAATATTTGACCCTCACCTATCGTTACAATGCAGATTAAAACGATGCAGATTAAGTAGTTTTGCGACACTGCCGTTTTACCTCTTGCAATGGGGCGATCGAGCCCACTTTTGGCTGGTAACCGCCTTTCCTCGTAGATTACTGCGCCGATTCTCCATATGCCCATGCTGATGCCGTCCTGACTGATCTGTCCTTCACAAAAGGTTCAGCCCTATACCAGGCATTTGGTCATGGTCGTCGTTGTGTGCTTGATCGTAGTAAAGACTTGCACCTCCAGCGACTCGAGGTTGTACCATCAGGCCGACTGAACATCTAGGAAAGGCGGGACTATGACAGTTGCAGATAAGACAGTGCTGATCACCGGAGCTTCTTCTGGCATCGGAGAGGCTACGGCGAGACTGTTGGCGCAGCGAGGGGCCAAGGTGGTGCTGGGTGCTCGTCGCAAGGATCGGCTGGATACAATCGTCGACGACATTGTTCAGGCTGGTGGCCAGGCGGCTTCCATGGCTCTGGACGTTACTGATAGGCAGGCTAATGAGGACTTCGTGGCTTTCGCCAAGAAGCAGTTCGGCGGAGTGGACGTGGTATTCCTCAATGCCGGGCTCATGCCTAACTCGCCTTTGTCGGCTCTGCATGTGGACGAGTGGGATCGGACTATTGACGTTAACCTCAAAGGCGCACTGTACGGCATTGCTGCAGCCTTGCCGGAGTTCACCGGGCAGCGTCATGGGCAGTTCATCGCCACCTCTTCGGTGGCTGGTCTCAAAGCCTATCCGGGCGGAGCAGTTTACGGGGCAACCAAATGGGGCCTGCGTGATCTGATGGAAGTGCTCAGGATGGAGTCTGCCCAGGAGGGGACCCATATTCGCACCTCTACCATTTACCCGGCAGCCATTCGAACCGAGTTGCTGGACACCATCACAGACAAGCAGACCTTGGCTGATATGAACAAGACCTACGA
>NZ_JBVPQK010000034.1:0-15764 GCF_058197115.1 Bifidobacterium sp. POST2/T3 (B1) | reverse complement strand
ACCTCGGGATACATCTCTTTGCCCTGTGCCGTTACCGCCTTTTCCAGCTCCTGCGCGTCATGGACGCCGACAACCTCAAATCCAAGACTTTCATCCAGCCCGAATACGATGATGCCGCCCTCGTTTTGGTTGGAAAACGACGACAGCGAGTCATACACCTTCGGAGTCCCCTGGCTGGCGGCTTTGACTTCTATCGATTGGCCTTCGCAACCCTTGCGCTGAATCGAACGCACAACCTCCTCCAGCGACAGATCGTTTTGTTCAGCGTCATCTGATTGTTGCATACAGGCCCCTACAAATTGATAATCTCTGTTATCTTTATCATACAGATTTACTAAAGAATGGCAAACTTTAGTAATTGATTACTAAAATGATTACTAAAAAATTGAAGTTTTTATAATTATCGGCCCATGGTCAACACTATTTCCGGATCTTTATCAATGTGCAATTCTTAACCGGACACGGAGTTTGTAGTAACCGATATTCACCCTGCCCCAGTCACTGCACTGGCAAAGATACAGTGACTACTGCGCCCTGGCCACTTGCTGCATTGGCCAGGGTCAGACGGCCTCCAACACTCTCTACAGTCGACCGCGCTGCAGCCAGACCGATGCCATGGTGGCCGCCGGAGCCGTGCCTACTGCTATCGGCCTGATAGAGCCATTCCGTGGCATGGGCTAGAGCCCGGCTGCTGAATCCTGGACCCTGGTCACGCACGGTCACCACCAAATCGCGCCCGCCCTCCTGGCCATCCTCCAGCCTCCAGGTCAGCGTCACCAGGCCTTGGTCCGGAGAATAGTCAGCCGCGTTGGCGACGATATTCATGATCGCCCTGGCAAGGTCAGCATCATTACCGGAAACCCGTCCGGCATCGGAACCCAGGCGGTCATCCCTCTCGAGTCGCAGACCTCGAGCATTGAGGTACCCCTGGGCCTGGTTGTCGACCATATCTCTCAAGGCAACTGTCGTGACCCCGGATCGCTGTGAAGCGGTGCCCACGGAACCCTGGCTGATGGCTTGGGCATAGTCGGCCATCTCGCGGATGGCATCCTCAATGGAGTCCAGGTAGGACTGCTGCTCCTGGCTGAGCCCAGTCTCCCCCAGCAGGTCCGCGTTGCCTCGCATGATGGTCAGCGGTGTCTTCAGGTCATGTGCCAGGGCCGCCACCTGCCGACGCTGGGACTCCTGGGCCGTCCAGGTCTTCTCCAGCGATTCCCTCAACGTGACGCGCATCCTGTCGAAGGACCCCAGCACCCGGTTGATCTCCAGCACGTTGCTACGGGGCAGTGAGGCATCCAGATCCTGCCGCCCTATATCGTCAGCCACCTGGTTGAAGACCTTGAGCTTGGATGATATGACATGGGCCGCCCGCAATCCGACCGACAAGAGGGTGAGCAGCAAAGCAACCCCGTAAGATGCCAGCAGAAGATTCTGAGGATTGGGATAGCGGTCCCGGGTCTGCCTCGATGCCCACTGCGGCTGAACCCGATAGGCCAGGACGCATGGCCGCCCATCGGCTGTGGCATAGACGACGTAGGTCGCGTCCGGCTTTTCACGAGTGGCAAGGGGCCGTCCCGTCTTCTTTGTCTGCTCTTCCGATGGCTTAGATGCCCTGTGCTCCCGATGGTCGGTAGCCAGCTGGTCGGCCTCGCTGGCCATGCCGCCCGTCATATCTCCCCCAGTGGGACGCCCTTGATCGTCATAGGTCCGGTACCAATAGGCGGCGGGAATCATGGATTCGTCAATAGCGGTCGAACGGCCGATGGATTGCCCGACCTCCTCCAGATGCTGCTCGCCATAGTTGGCCCAGAAGAAGTCGCCCCTGGCCCCCAGGTTTAT
Organism: Bifidobacterium sp. POST2/T3 (B1); assembly: GCF_058197115.1. Classification (NCBI taxonomy): domain Bacteria; kingdom Bacillati; phylum Actinomycetota; class Actinomycetes; order Bifidobacteriales; family Bifidobacteriaceae; genus Bifidobacterium; species Bifidobacterium sp. POST2/T3 (B1). The sequence goes on along the minus strand of NZ_JBVPQK010000034.1, from coordinate 13,925 downwards.
CCAGACCATATAAATGCCGGCGAACAGCAGAGCCAGAATCAGCAGCACGTAGAGAAAGTACCTGATGATCAGCAGAACAATGGGCATTCCCTTGCGGCTTTCCCAGCTCTTGCCGTCGGGGCTCTGCTCCCTGGACGACTCGAGCACACCGTCGGTCAGGCCACCCATTGGTAACCCACCGACCATATGGTCCTGATGGGGTCCACCCCCAGGGCCTTGAGCTTGCGCCGGGCATTACTCAGATGCACTCTGACCACAGCCGTGACATCGCTGCCCGTATCATCGGCGGCCGGATCATCCTCTGCGGCCAGGCAGGCCTCCCATATCTGCATGGGCGCGTAGGCCCGCCCCGGGTGCTCTGCCAGCAGGGCGCATATGCGGTATTCCGCATCCGTCAGATTGGCGTTGCGCCCGTCCACCCTGATCTGCCGCGCCTGAAGGTCCATGTCCAAGGGGCCGAAATGCAGGAGCGGGCGCCCGCGCCGACTGCCCCAGGACAGCCGAGCCCTGACCTTGGCTCGAAGTTCTGCAATGCCGAAAGGCTTGCGTATATAGTCGTCGGCGCCTAGGCCATAGGCCAGGACCGCGCTGTCTTCATCGGTTTTGGCCGTCAGGAAGATGATCGGGCAGGACACCCGTTCCCTGATGGCAGCCAGGAGCGCAAAGCCGTCCATGTGAGGCATCATGACATCGCAGAGGATTAGATCGACCGAGGACAGGTCCATGCTTACGACTTCACGCGACTCGTTGACTACGGTCACGGCATAGCCGTCCTTGGACAGGGCAGCCATCAGCAGGGTGGTGATCCTTGGATCGTCGTCCACCACCAGGATGGAAGCCCGATGCTGATCGCTCCCAGGGAAACCTTCGGCGTGCACGTCAGCCACGATTGGCTCCTTTTCTGCGCTTGCCGACTCGGCCCAGCCACTTTGGAGAATGAACACCTTGTGGGCCAGGATTCTTGCAAGCCTGATTTCTTGCAGGACGGTTTTCTTGCTAACCGGGCACCCTGCGGCCCAGTCTAATCGCTGACCTTACGCCGATCCTCGAACCTGCCGATCCAAAGCAGGAGGGCCAGGCCCAGGGTCAGGGTAAAGACCAGGCAGGGGACCAGATTATCCAGAGCCGTCACGCCAATTGAAGCACGCAGACCCTCCCCTCCCGGCATAGCCAAGGCCAGAGCCTGCTCAATCCCCAGGGAGCCGAACCTGGTAGGCCAGGTGAAGGGTATCCACTGGCTGATCCCAGGAGTGCTCCCGACACCGGACAGGGTGCGGCCGTACAGGCCATTGAAGAGGCCGCCGAGGGAACTGATGGATATCCCAGTGCCGAGGACCCCAATGGCGATGGTCGCGTTTCTGCCGAAGCGCAGGGCCAGAGCGATGGAGAAGAGGTAGAGGCAGAGGGAGCCACCTGCCATACCCAAGGTGGCGAGCGCGACAGCCGAGATCGGCGCACCCAATCCGCCGGTCAGAGCCATGGGCAGGCAGTATGCCAGCGCCGCCAAGGCAAGAGCCAGCAGACCCAGCAGCCAGAGCACAAGGATCTTGGCTGCCAGACCCAGACGGCGGCTGGGAATCCCCAGAAGGTTAGCCATGTCGCCGGCATCCCGCTCAGTCTCGATGTTTATGGCAACGACGATGGCGGCCATCAGGGGCATGAAGGCGCCCAGGACCTGAAAGAAGGCATCGGTCTCCAGCCCGGGGTCATAGGGGGCTGCGGCGAAGTAGGCGCCGCAGACGAGTCCGGCCGCCAGTCCGCAGACGACATGGATGGCGATAAGCACAGATCCGTGCAATCGCACGATTTCCGAGGCTACGACACGGCCAACTGTCATCCCAGTCATGTCAGTTGGTCTCCTTTCGTGAGAACCAGATTCCCGTCAGGACGGACAGGAGCAGGAACCAGACCAGGCAGACCACCAAGGCCGTCAGACTCTGCCCGCCGAAGACAGACAGTGCAGCCTTGATCGGACTGTTGTCTTCGGTCTCCAGCGGCACTCCATCAGGCATGACCTTCATGAAAGGCACCGGCAGGTTGATCATGGCAGCGGGCGGCAGGAAGGGCCAGAGCCGTTGGTTCCCCCAGAAGGTGATCGAGACCAGCAGGTCCGCCATGTAAGGCAGGCCGAATCCGACCAGAACGCCGAATCGGGCGGTAAGCGCCAGTCCCGTCGGTATCATCCAGGAGCATGCCAGGACCAGCATCAGGGCGCTGACTACGAAATCAACTATGGAGGGGCCCTGGACCCTGGAGACGGCGACCATGACTGCCGAAAGACCCAGAGCCAGCAAGGTAGCAAGGCCGACTAGAAGCAGACAGTAGACGATCTTGGCCCACCAGACCAGAACGGGCGCTGCAGGCAGGGACAGGGTGGTCCTCCACCGTTGCTTTCCGTCGATGTTGGCCACGGCAACGCTTATCAGAGCAGTCATGGCCGGAAGGAGCAGAACATACCAGTAGTTGACCCAGGAGGGCATCCAGATGTGCAGTCCGAACGCGAAGCAAGCCACGATGACAATGAGCACCAGAGGGAAGGCCAAAGCCATCCGCCTAGGCGCAGCCGATCTGCCCTTCATGATCTCCGCCGCCAGAACCCTGCCAAAGGAGATGCCTCCTCCCCGCGTTCTAGCCTTTGTCACAACTCGGTCGTCTGAAGTAGCTGTATCCTGCTGGACGAGTTCGTTGGCATTCCGCTCGTTCATCGCGACCTCCTGAGTACGTCCATGAAAAGCCCCTCCAGGTCCTCCCCGGCGTGCAGTTCATTCTCATAGGCCAGGCGACCATCGGCGATGATGCCGATATGATCCGCCAGGATTGACACCTCGGAGAGGATATGGCTGGAGACAATCACGCTCATCCCCTGCTGCGGAAAGCTGCGGATCATTCCCCTCAACTCCTCGATCCCCAGCGGGTCCAGCCCGTTGGTGGGCTCGTCCAGGATCAACAGACGGGGTCTGGTCAGGATGGCGTTGGCTATCCCCAGGCGCTGCTTCATGCCCAGGGAAAACTGTCCAGCCTTCTTGGAGCCCGTATCGCTCAGTCCGGCAATGGAGAGCGCCTGGTCGATCCGCTCATCGGGCAGGCCAAAGAGGGTTGTGCGCACCTTGAGGTTCTGGCGGGCCGTCAGGTTGGGGTAGACGGGCGGCTGCTCGATCAGGGCGCCGATGTCGTAGAGATCCCTGCGCGACCAGGGGTGCCCGTCCAGAATCATCGATCCGCCAGTAGGGTGCAGCATGCCTGTAACCATCTTCAGTGTGGTGGACTTGCCGGCCCCGTTTGGGCCCAGGAGCCCGTAGACTCCGCCCTCAGGCACATGCAGGGACACTTGGTCGACGGCCCGCTGTCCGTGGCCGAAGACCTTGGTCAGCCCCTCGGTCCGCAATATGTAACGCATGGTCAGCTCCTATTCGTTTCCGTGTGGCAGGAGCCAGACTAAAGACCGAAAATAAAGAAAGATAAAGGAGTCGAAACGGATTCTCACACCATCATTAAGCCAAATCAATCATGCCGTTCCTGCTGGCTTTACCAGACTGATTGATTTAATCGTTTTCTGTTCAGCTCAGTAAATAAATGCTGAGATTGTAAATAAGTACGGCCTAGCCGGTACCTTCATCTATCTATCAATATCGCACACACAGGAGCGCCTGGAGTACAAGGAATGCCGTACCAAGGAGAGCCGACCGGGCAGAACTGTATAAGAGCATCTGAAGAATAAGCGATGAGTTACGAAATTCTATGCACGGCTGGGATTTCAAGTCCTATGTTGTTGGGCTGCTCTTCTACTAGTTCTCATTTAGTTCTCATCAGAAAATCTGACGACTGTCTTAATGTAGCCGAATACACGGCAGGCAATGGAAGTACCATTATACATAGCCGTCCGAAAAACAGTCAGGACTCGGAAGCAACGACACTGTGGTGGAAAAATGGTTTCGCATTAACCCCTCTGATCTGCTCGCCAATATCAAGACTGACCTGCGCCCACGGGCAAGGTTCTGTATGAGCTTCTCCACCCGTTTGCTGCTCCACTCCCGTTAGACCTTGAGTCTTGTTTCCTCGGTCTTAATTTCCGTTTCTTCGGAACGAAGGTTCAGAATGCGCTTTGCGAGTCGAGAGAGGACTTAAACACTCCTTTATCTGTAAGCTGCTGATATGCTGTTCGCCATTGTCGGTGTCGTATAAGATCTACACAGTCTCCTCGTCCGCTTGGATCTGGTCGGCAAACCGGATGGTCTTGGTGCTAATCTCGTTAAGCTTCATCCCTGCCTGTTTTCTGTTCTTTAATGAGCTGTTCCTCAACGTTGTCACCAGGGACGGCCACAGTGACGTGGCGATTGTCTCCAGTCAGACCTCTCGCGAAGGCAATTCCATTCCCCTTCAGCTTTTACGCGATGCTGATTCTTAGCGCAAGTTTCATGCGACTTCACTTCCGCTTTCCTTGTATAAGCGAGGAAAGCGGAAGTGTCTCCCTTCACTACATGGACACTCGGAAGACGTTCTCTGAGTATTTCTCAACAGAATTTTTGAATCGTTTCCACACCGCCCCAATTAATTCGTGTCCTGTCTTGAAGTCCTTGGCCCCAGCCGGACGATTGCGCACCAGCGAGCATGGTAAGCGCTACTACTGGATTTCAACGAGATGAAAGAATGCTCCGCTGATGTGTTCGAAGTTCATTCTGTCTGAGCTTCTCCGCAGAATCGTCGTTTATGTTGTATTCCGTATCCTCGCAGAGAGCCTCGTCGAGCAAGCAGTATTGACGGGCGTTTCTTACTGTCCGTCGATTCCTTGGCGGCACTGGATTTAATGAGCGTAATGCCGGGCTCTCTGCTAACATCAACTTCGGACGTGGTCCGCGTGTGTGTAACTTATCTCGATTGAGAAAAGCCTCAATTCAATTGGGCGTTGAGACTTCTTGCGGCACCCGCACCTGAAAACGAGCATGTAAACACTGACCGGAGTCCGTTCACGGAGAGAAAGGCTCCATTCTAGATTGAGGCGTTCCCATTCATCGAATCGCCGTAACGTATCCAGTCGCTCGTCTGCAGGTGTGAGCCACCGCTGATTACACAACGCACCATGTGGACGGGAGCGGAACCGCAGATACGAAACAGATACTAATCACATCGGCAAATCTGCCATACCGTGAGCAAGAGAGGAACATCGAACTCGGGACGCTGATTAAATCAGAGCGTACAGCGGAACAACTTGAAGAAGCGATAACGTTGCTTATCTTCAAAAGGATATTCAAAAAAGTATGGTACAAGGAAGCGATGCCGTTATCTAACAGTTTGATGAATAAACAGCGGCATGCCAATATGTCGTAAATACGAGGAAATAACACCAGACTTGAGGAAATTGTCGGAAAGTACCTGTTCTTGAAAGGTTACAGGTACAGCAAAAATACAGCAAATATCCCCGCTAAACCGAATATCATTCTTTCGAAATAAGATATGTTATTCTAGTAGACAGTTTTCCTAGCAGAGGCATGAGGATGCAGATACACGACAACGAGGTCCAACGCCGTCCACGGAACACGAATTCCGGCAGAAAAAGTTTGATTATAATGTTTCAAGAGAAGGGAAAGTGCAGAAGCAGCTGCAGATAGACATCTGGAATGTGCCGATTGTACGGAAATGTTAATTTTTCAGAAAAATGAACCGTGAAGATAAACTTCAGCACCTCGAGCAAGAAACCAGAGGGATAAAGATAAAAAGAAGAAAGGACAAAGACACCGATGAAGACAAATGACAGGCAGCTTACAGAACTCTTGAAGAAAGTGGACAGCGGTGCTGCTCAGCTTCCTGACTTCCAGCGTGGTTGGGTCTGGGATGATGGACGCATTCGATCACTGATTCTAAGCGTTATCCACAACTTTCCCGTTGGCGCTGCGATGTTTCTTGAATATGGAAATGAGAGTATCCATTTTAAGCATAAGCCAATTGAAGGCTCACCAGCAAATCCAAAGACGGAGCCGGATGAGCTTATCCTCGATGGTCAGCAGCGCCTAACATCTCTTTACAATGCACTATACAGCAGACACCCAGTTCACACGAGGACAGATAAGGGTAAGGAGATTGACCGCTATTATTACCTGAATATCGCTAAGGCACTCAATCCGGAGTCGGACGACGAAGAAGTTGTGGTTTCTGTTCCTGCCAATAGGCAGATTACATCGGACTTCGGCAGAAAAATCTCAACAGACCTTACCACGCGTGATCAGGAGTTCAAGAATAAAATGTTCCCGCTAAATATCATTCTTGATACTTCCGAGGAACAGAATTGGCAAAATGGCTACTATGCGTATCACAGCTATGACACTGATGTGATAAAGCAATTCACAGAGCTGTTCTCGAAGATTATTCAGCCGACGCAGCAGTATCAGATACCGGTTATCCGCCTTGACAAGGCTACGCCTAAGGAAGCTGTGTGCCAGGTCTTTGAGAACGTCAACACCGGCGGTGTCTCACTTACGGTATTTGAACTTGTTACAGCAATCTTTGCAATGGATGATTTCCCGCTCAGAAAAGACTGGGAGAACAGAAAGGAGAAATACTTCTCCGGCGACCTGTTGTCGAAGGTTACAGCGACTGATTTTCTGACAGCTCTGACCCTACTGTCATCGTTTAAGGCCGGAGGAACTGTCAGCTGTAAGAAGAGGGATGTGCTGTCCCTGAAACTTGATGAATATAAGAAATACGCCAATAATCTGTGCGAAGGCTTCTCAATTGCCGAAAAACTACTGATGGAAGAGCGAATCTTCTCAAACGATGACCTTCCCTATAGTGCTCAACTTATTCCGCTTTCCACTATCTGCACTGTACTCAAGGACGGAAATCGGATTCACAGGGTTACTGTCAAGAACTTGGTCAAGCAGTGGTACTGGTGCGGAGTATTCGGCGAGCTGTATGGATCAGCAAATGAAACGAGATATGCGAATGACATTGTCCAGGTCGTGAAGTGGATTGATGGCGGAAAAGTTCCGAAGACCGTGACGGATTTCTATTTCAATCCGATGCGTCTGCTCGGTCTGCAGTCCCGCCAGTCGGCCGCTTACAAGGGTGTGATGGCACTCATACTAAAGAACCATGCCCGCGATTTCATTTCTGGGGCAGAAATGGACTTTTCAACATTTTCGAATGAGAAGATAGACATCCACCATATATTCCCGAAAGACTATTGCATCAAACAGAGGTATGACAAGCGGCAGTGGAACAGCGTCGTGAACAAGACGCCCATCTCCGCAAGCAGCAACCGTGAAATCGGCGGATACGCTCCATCTGTCTACCTCGGTAAGCTTGAGAAAAAGGGCTCGGTGACGACGGCCGACCTTGACAGATATGTCGAATCCCACTGGATTAACCATGATCTGCTCCGGGCGGATGACTTTCAGAACTTCATCGTAGACCGCGCAAAGAAACTGCTGCATGCCATTGAAACAGCAACTGGCAGGCCAATATCCGGCAAGGATTCGGATGAGGTGCAACAGGCATTCGGTGCGGCATTGAACTGAACGAATACAGGCTATCCTTGCATTCCTCAAGGGTAGCTTGTATTTTAATTTCTCTCTGTGTTCCTCAAGAATTTCAGAAAGGGCTCGTTAAGGAGTCGGCAATGGGCGAGCCATAAAAGTGGGAAGCCGAAAATCGAACTGCATTTCATAATCTGACCCCCACCACAGCAGACAGTGACAGACGCAAATTCCACATATTTACGTACTTTTCACGCTACTCATACACATGCTATCCCTGAATCAGGAATAATGTCTTACTAGTCGAACACCTGAGCCAGAAATCAACAGAACGGTTCATGTATCAGACTCTCAAGAAAGGGACCGGCAGACAGACGAAAACGTCGGCATTTTCGGGCTCGCCCTGGAGGAAAGTAGGAGGGCATGTGTGCACTGTGCACAGTTTAACCTACCTTTTAAATCCGGTCACGGGACAGCCAATTGCCGCTGGCTTGATCACAACCTCAGGTAGGCCCTGACCGTATTCTGCGCAGGGCCGCTACAGAGGCCGCTAGACCGATGGCTATCTCCACCAGCCCCCTGATGACCTCGGCAAGGAGGACCGCCGTCCAGGATAGGCCATAATCTTCCACGGCCTGGACCGTGACCCCCAAGGGGAGGTTGGTTGCGAACCGACGAAGTGGGGCCGGGTAGGCTTCAGCGGGCACGACCACACCCACAGCCACCGGGAGTAGGACAGTAACCGCATTCAGCGGGGCGAAGAAATCCGCAGTCAGCAGGCCGAGGCCACCCACAAGGAGTCCCAAGGCCAAACCTGCAAATAGGGCGGTGGGCAGGAGGCTCAGGGCCCGGAGAAAATCGGACGGGCTGTGTCCGACATTCAGGACCAGGGTTCCGGCCAGGGCGACCAGCCCTGTGAACGAAGCAGCCACCACACCCGGAAGACCCAGGCCAATCCAGTAGGCCAGGTCCATCGGACGGCGTATCAGGACCTGCGAGATGATTCCCTCCTCCCTGTCCATGGTCATACCGCTTGCCATGACAGTCGCCACCTGGCAGGCTGCAGTCACCAGACCACCGGCGTATCCGATGCGAGCCAGGGCCGGGGAATTCAGGCTCCCTCCGAGCATGAGCTGGCAGGCCACGTCCAGAATGGGGACAACGACCAGGGATACCAAAAGGGCCAGGGGCCGGCCAGCAGGCATGGAAGAGCGCCAGCTGACATTGGCGACGGTGAGCATCCTATGAACCCAACTCACGTCAGATCACCTCGATTGTGCCGTCACGCCGGGCTCTGGCCTCGGAAATGCTGGCAAGGCGGGCGGCCAGGCTGATCCACAGGAGTAGGGCCACCAGCCAGCAGGCCAGGTCCCACCAAAGGATGGAAACCCCTGGATCGGATGCAATGCCACCTGCCTTCATGATGGACAGGGCAGGCCGGGTGGGGATCAGATTCTTCAACCCCTCCCCCAGGTCAATCGTTCTCGTCGGACCCTCGAAAACCCCTGACAGGGCCATACAGGGGACAAGGACCAGGCCTTCATAGGCCGTGGCATAAGGGGTCATGACGAAGAGACAGGCCACAGCCAGGGCCATGACCAGGGCTCCCAGCCAAATCAGGGGCACCCCCAGGACCAGGACCGGCCAATGCTCCCCCAGCTCGGTCGGCAGGAGGGCACCCGGCCCTGGAATCAACCAGGCCACACCGGCTAGAGGAAAAGCCAGCAGGCCAAAGGTGGCGGTTGAAGAGATCAGGGCAAGGATGGCAGGCCGGAGGCCGGACCTGCTGACCATGAGATGAGCCAAGGTCCCTTTGCGCCGTTCGAAACCAATCAGACCTGCGGCGGAGGTGCAGGAGGTCCACAGGCCCATGACGGCCGAACGGAGAAACCCCTGGTAGGGATCGGATCCCCAGGCCCTGACTCCCAACCGTTGGACCAGGCAGGCTGAGAGGGTGGCTACCAGGAGGATCTCAATGAAGTAGGTGGTTCTGGTGTATTCGCGCAGTTGGAAGGCGGCCTCCCTGAGCATCCTCATCAAAGATCCGCCTCCGCGCCTGGACGGGCGGCCAGGGCCAGGAAAGCGTCCTCCAGACCTGCGGGCCTGACCATGAGGTCCGCCGGGCAGTCGAGAGATCGGTCCGCGAAGAACCGGGCCATTTCTCGTCTGAGACGGGTCGGCTCTGCACCGGCAGGCCCCGATCCCTCCTCCGAGGCTCGCTTCCAGAGGATGGATACCATCCAGTTGGGGCCTGATGGCCGTGTGAGGACCACGCCGCGCCGGCCGACCCAGCCAATCAGGATACCGGGGTCGGCCAACTGGTCCGGCCTTAAGGTGAAGGAAGCCACCCAGCCCACGTCGGCGAACCGCCGGACGACCTCCAGGGATCCATTGACCAGGATTCTGCCCGAGTCGATGACCGCTATGCGGTCGGCCAGTTCCTCCACCTCCTCCATGCCATGGCTGGTCAGGAGGATGCCCACCCCCGAATCCGCCACCGAACGGATCAGGCTGCGGATTCGCAGGGCCACGCCCGGGTCCAGGCCACCAGTTGGTTCGTCCAGGAGGAGGAGTCTTGGGGAGCCTAAGAGACTCCTTGCTATGTGGAGGCGCTGGGTCTGACCCCGCGAGAGCTCATATACTGCATGGCGCTCCTTACCGTTCAGACCCACCTCCTCCAAGACACGGCCGATTTCGCTGTCCCTCCGCCGGTAGGGCACATCTGCCAAGTCGGCGAAGAAGCGCATATTGGCCATTACCGTGGCCCTGGGGTAGAAACCCCTGTCCCCACCGAGCACCAGCCCCAATCTCTTCCGGGCCTGGCTCGGATCGGCAAGGGCATCCACCCCGTCCACGCTCACCTCGCCACGAGTAGGGGTTAGAAGTGTGGAAGCGATTTTGACCAGGGTGGTCTTGCCGGCCCCGTTCAGACCGACCAAGGCCTGTATCTTTCCCCGGTCCACCTTCAGGCTGATGTCCGATAGGACTGTGGGAGGCCCCTCCCTCCGCCTACTTCGCCTTCCGGCGAAGGACCGCCAGACATGTGAGAGGGCCAGGGCCGGACTGTCATCGCCTCCGGCCTGCGGATACCTGCAGCTTTCACGTCTACTTATGTTGAAATGCTTGATGAAATCAATCAAAATTAGATGCCGTTTCCGTGCTCTGTGTCTACAAATCCATGCGCACCCAGACCGTGATCGAAATCAGGATCGAACCAATGCGGTCCGGAGTACCACGAGAGACGCCTCATAGGGGCGCCAGACCGGGCATAACGGAATCGCCGCCCCTATGGGCGGCTTGAACCAGCGGGCCTACAAAGCCTAAAGGGCTTCAGAGGACCCTGCCCGGGATCAGCTTCTCGCAAAGGAAGCCGGCAGTCATATGACTTCACCATCCACTGATAATCAAAGGTCGCAGGGAATCGGGACCGCAAGGGCCCATCCCCATGCATGTATCCAGGCTCCCGCAGGAACCCGCTTGCCACTATACACCGGGCCGGGGTATGGTTCCCCGGCCAATGATGACAATCGCAGAGGACCGCCTTTATGCATCACGTCCAGTGTGAACCCGTCTGAAAAACCTTGATATACGCCGCACAGAAGTGGTTGGGAACCGTGTAAGGAGCAGCAGAGAAGACTGGGGTCATTAGGCTACCCATGCCCTTGATCAGAAAGACGCTGGGATCGGCATTTGCCTACCGCCTTTGCAGATGCTCCGTTTAACACATGCAACCAGGGAAATCAACTCTTTTCTTCCCGTCGCGCCGATGCTACATCTGGTGTCTGGCTCTGGTGCACCATGCCAATTCGACAGCACGATCAAAGGAACCACATGCACATTCGACCATTCCTTTCCCTCACTCGATTCAAGCGCACTATCGCAGTCATCCTGGTGCTGGCAAGCGCCCTGTTCTTCCTGGGAGCCTGCGGGTCGGGCTCGCAGGCAGGCCAATCCGGCCAGCCAAAAGCCTCGGAGGAGCAAGGCTCCTTCCCCATCAAGATCGACCACGTCTACGGCACCACCTCCATACCCTCCAAGCCCAAGCGCATCGCCACCGTCGGATGGGCCACTCCCGACAACCTCATCGCCTTGGGGGTCGTGCCGGTCAGCATCCAGAAGAATGCCTTCGGCAAGACCGTCGATGGCGGATACCTGACCTGGACCAAGGACGCCCTGGACGCCATGCATGTGAACAAGGCGGACATGCCCAAGCTGCATGACGAATCGGACGGCATCGATGCCGAGGCCATCGCCGCATCCAAACCCGATCTGATCATCGGACTGCTCTCCGGCATGACCAAGAAGCAGTACGACACCTTGAGCAAGATCGCGCCCACCATCGCCTATCAGAAGGTTGCCTGGGGCGACCCCTGGCGCAAGGTCATCACCGCCACGGCCCAGGCCATCGGAGAACCCGAAAAGGGCAAGAAGCTAATAGCAGACCTAGAGGAGCGCATCGCAAAGGCCGGAGAGGCCCACTCAGCCATCAAGGGGAAGACCGGGGCGGTCATGTACTTCGATGCCTCCAAACTCTCCAAGTTCAGCGTCTACACCACCTCAGACGCCCGGCCGCAATTCCTGAACGACCTGGGACTGGAGACTCCGGAGTCCATCAAGGAGGACTCCAAGGGCACCAAGGACTTCTACAAGGAGATCTCCTCCGAGCATGCCGACAGGTACAAGGATGTCGACATCATCGTCACCTACGGCACCCCGGACCTGCTTGAAGCGATGCGCAAGGACCCCCTCCTCTCCAAGATTCCCGCAGTCGAGCGCGGATCCGTCGTGGTCATCGACAACGACAGCGAGATGGCCAACGCCCTTGACCCCTCAGCCCTGTCCATCCAGAAAACAACCGATACCTACGCCGGGCTTCTGGGCGAGGCTGCCGCCAAGATCTGATTCGGCCCCGCAGGGAAGGGTTGGAAAAGGAAGAGGGAGCGCCGATATGAGGTCAGAAATGACACCGCGCCCTGATACTCGACAGGCCGTCATGCATCGCAAGAGAACCGGACCCATGGTTTTGTCCGGGCTGATCCTGGCGGCTTGTCTGGTCATAGTCTGCGCCCTATCCCTGGTATTCGGCTCCCGTTCCGTCAGCCCTTCCGACATCCTCCACGCCCTGTCCGCCTCCTCGGATGACATCGCGGTCTCGGCCATCCGCCTAAGAATCCCCCGCACCGTCCTCGGTATCCTGGTCGGTGCCGGGCTCGGGGTGGCCGGGACCCTGATGCAGGGCATATCCCGCAACCCGCTGGCGGACCCGTCGATTCTAGGCTTCAACACGGGGGCAGCTCTTGCAATCGTCTGCTCCATGGCCTTCTTCTCCCTTTCAACACCAGCCCAGTATGTCTGGGTGGGATTGCTGGGCAGCGCGATGACCGCACTGGTCGTCTGGGCTATAGGATCCCTGGGTCCATCCGGCCCATCGCCCCTGCGGCTGACCCTGGCCGGTGTCGTGATCAGTTCTGTACTGGGGTCCCTTACCTCCGCCATCCTTCTGCCGCGCGTCAACGTCATCAGCTCATATCGCTTCTGGCAAGTGGGCGGAATCTCGGGCGCCCGGTTCGACCTCATGATGTCGGTCCTGCCTCTTCTTGCTCTTGGGCTGCTGCTCGCCTTCTGCCTGACGCCCGGAATCAACGCCTTGACCCTGGGGGACCAGATGGCCGAAGGGCTGGGGATGCACGTCGGACGTGTCCGCAGCCTGGCCTGGCTTGCGGCTATACTCCTCTGCGCCTCCTGTACGGCGTTGGCGGGTCCGATTGGCTTCGTCGGGTTGGTGGTCCCCCATGTGGCACGACTGCTCATAGGACCCGACTACAGGCGAATCATGGCCCTGAGCATCCTCATCGGCCCCCTCCTGGTGGTTGGTGCCGACGTGGTGGGCAGGATAATCACCCGTCCATCCGATGTGGAGGTGGGCATCGTCACGGCACTAATTGGAGCTCCCGTATTCGTGGTTCTGGCCGGGCGCAGAAAAACCACGGAGGTATAGGCATGGATGCTTGTCTCCTTCATGATTCGGGTAAACCCGATGCGATGACCGACCTGCAGCGGATACGACGGGCCCATGCCATTCGTTCGCTGACAGTTACCGTCCTACTTGTGATACTCCTGGTCGCTCTCGCACTGGCCGATCTGGCCCTAGGACATCGCGTCTACTCCATGAACGACCTGCTTGGAGCGGTTTGGGGGCGGTCAGACGAAGGCACCAGGTTCGTGATTCTCCAACTGCGCATGCCCCGGACACTAATTGGCTGTGTCGCCGGCATCGCATTCGGCATGGCCGGGATTGGTTTCCAGCACCTCCTGCGCAACATGATGGCCAGCCCGGACATCATCGGCATTACTGCCGGAGCCAACACTGCTGCCATCGTCGGCATTGTCGTATTGGGTCTGTCGGGCATGCCTCTGGCCTGCCTGGCGGTCATGGGTGGTCTCCTGACAGCCCTC
>NZ_JBVPQK010000033.1:0-16150 GCF_058197115.1 Bifidobacterium sp. POST2/T3 (B1) | reverse complement strand
AGGGTGCGGTCCAGCCTGATATGGCCGCTATCGTGGTCCATCTCATACTTGTTGCGGGAGCCCCGGGGGATCTCGACCAACACGTCGAATGTCTCTGCCATTGTCCTGTCTCCTTCTCGGTCTGGACAGCATAGGTATGTGTTATACACAGCATAACCGTCCCGCGGCACATTCGACCACAATCTCCCGCTCACGCACCTGTACGCCCGGCAGTCGCTCATACTCAAGGCATGGAGCGGGCGAAGAGTGAGGACGAGTATGAACAAGCATAGACGGGTCAGCCTCTTGGCGGCTCTGGTTGCCTTGGCGACCCTTGCCGGTCCGGCGGCTCCTGCCGTGGCTGGCGGAGGATCGGGTCATGCCGGTGGCGGACCTGTGCCCCCCGGCGGCGAAAATGTCCGGATTTGGCAGGGTTGGGCCTACAAGGATGACGACCAGGGTGCTTTTGGCGGTTATGAGATAGGCAGCGTAGACAGGGCGTTGTCCCAGATGGGTGTGGTGGATGGGGGCAATGCCACTACGGCCCGGGTCAAGCGTCAGGCTCTGGATGAGGCTAACGGCAACTGTCAGGCCCGCTTTAACCAGGCCCATGCCGACCAATCCGGACAGGGCCACTGTCGGGTAACCGGCGTGGGAGTGGTTGCTGGCTACCGTGGATCCCAACGTATCTTTGACGGGATCTGTGTGGCCATTCACAAGCTTTGGATGGATAACTGGCGCAGCCAGGTGGCCAACCGCAGCTTTAGCAACCGCGGGGTGACCTACCGAACCGGCGACCCCTTCTGGGATCAGCCCGAGGACAGTCTGGACAAATTTGCTGACGAGTATGCAGGCAACGAGAATGATATTTCCCTGGTGGTGATCATGCTCAACGACTACGAGCCCAAGCCGGCAGATCTGCCGCCGGATCCCCCCGACAAGGAAGTAGATCGTGGAACAAGCGCGGATGGGATGACCAATCGCACCCGTATCGTCACTGAAACCGGTCACGGCGGGCGAGAACTGACTTTTAGCGATGTCTTTAATCCTCAGGGTAAGCAGTACCGTATAAGCGGCCAGCATGTCAGGGACCAGACCAGCGGCGAAGATTTGACTGATAAATTCATTTTCAACACCGCCGAAGGAGCTAGGCCGCCTGGTGACCGGGCCACAGCAACCTGGAAGGGCGGTGCTCTGCCGCAGAAACACCGCTGGGTGTGGCAGCTGGATGTGACTGTCGAGCGGCCAGAGACCGGGGTGATTCTGGACCAGGGAGGAGTCCACTGGAAGGGCGCCGCCCGGCAGATTGACCAGTCGACTCCGGAACGTCGTACACCCACATGGAAGCCCAGGCCCGACAAATCCTGGATCCTGCGAGATACGGCTACGGGGGTGTGGAAGAGCGTCATAGACCCCCAATGGAGTAACGGAACTGGTGCCGACGGGCATGCCTTTCTGGACGGGGACCGGGTGGGGTCAGTGGTCAACGCCACTGTCGAAGCCCATCTGATTGAGGCACCCAAGGTTTTCGCCCTGACTGACGATTGGGGCGCTGCTGACTATCTGGTCGATCAGGACGGGGCTCGGGCCATTCGCGTCTTCGTTGCCAAGGCCAAGGCGGATGCAGACGGGCACTACCGCCGCAGCAGCATCGAGGACATTGCGGCCAAGGGCAGGGATGTGACCGACCGTTTCGAGATCAGCGTGACCGGCACACGAGCGCGGGCACAAGCCAAAAGCGGATGGCTGAGCGGCTTAAAGGGGATGGAGGACCCTATGCAGGTCACTATGCTGGTTCCCTTCACTGTCCGCTTTGCCAACGGCGGCGGCGCGGCCAGGGTCCGCAAGGATATGGGTGGGACACCTGACCAGGAGCTGACCTTTTGCCGGGCTCCTAATAGCCATGGCAGCGAAGGCGAGCCTCTGACCAACTTGGGCTCCCAGACAGTCAACACGCAGAATGTGGAGACCAACAAGCCAGGCATTTGCGGATACCTGCCTCCGGTACGCAAGGATGTAATCTCTGAGGCTGGTCAGGGCGGGGAGCAGGCCAGCGTTGACGGCAAGGTGGTCTTCCCTGGTCAGCGACTGGAGTATCAATTGGATACCCAGCCCAGTCTGCCCGACAATCTGGCCTATCCTGTCAAATCAATCATTCTGACGGATGTGTATGACCGCTGGTTTGTGCCCGACAAGCAGACCCTTGAGGTGACTGACCTGCAGAGCGGCGATATCATCGCCAAGACCGGATACGCCACAAAGTGGAAGGCCAAGGACCACACCCTGCGGGTGGCCATTACCGATCCCAGCCGGATCAGCCAATGGCATGCCGGGAGCAACCCCAGAATTCGCCTGCGCTTTGAGGGCAGGGTTGATCCCAAGGCCCCAAGGAATCATCGGGTGGAAAACCAGTGGTTGTTGACGCTGAACAATTCACTGACCCCCTCCAACCAAGTGAGCAATCCGCCTGCTGACTTCCGTCCCTCGAAGAGCGATGTCAGCGCGCATAATCCAGGCATCAGCATCAACGGCAAGGTGCTCTTTGTGGGTGACCGGGGAGTTTATCGAATCAGTCTGGACGCCCGCCGTAAAGACACCGCCTATCCGGTCTGGCGGCTGGGCATGACGGATGCCTACGACGCTCGGCACCTGGATATCGATCCCAAGCGCATCGAGGTCCTGGGCTCCGACGGCCGCGATTACACCAAGGCTTTCAATATTCAGGTAAAAAATGGTATGGTCCTGGTCTTCGCCAAAACTGTGGACACCTATGTTCCGGCCACAGGTGCGACCCTCAAAGGAGATCCTCAGCCTCCCGATCTGGCTGCCTATGCCGCTGCCCGAGGCCATAGTCCCCTCAGGGAGCCGGCCATTGACCAAGGCTTGCTGGGGCGCACCTACGATCTGGTCCTGCCTTACACGGTCATCCGTGCAGAGCCTGGTCACGTGGTGCGCAACCAGGCGACTCAGATAGTCAACGACATGCGCAAAGCCACCAATGTGGTCGCTAATCCGGTCAAACCGCTCAATCCCGCCAAGGATGTGGTAGTGGACGTGGGCGGGGACAGCGCTCACAGCAGCAGTCTCTACCGTGGCCGGCTCTTCCTCTATCGTCTGGACTCAAGTCTGCTGCCGGCCGGACGGGCCTATCCGCAGGTGAAAACCTGGCGGATCGAGGATCGGCTGGACCCCTCGGTGGACCGGTTCACCGGCCATTGGGCCGTCTACGCCAACCAGGATCTCTACGAGAATGGGCGCATCCTGATTCATCATGGACAAATCATGGCTGGTTCGGATATATCTGCAGATATTCATGGCGGCCCCCTGTTCACGATGACCGCAGACCCGGCAGGTCTGGTCAAAGTGGAGGCCACACCCCGATATCTGGCCTTGGTCAGCGCTTCAGGCGACCGCCCCGTCGGTTGGAGGACCTACCTGCAATGCAGACGGCTGAAGAACGTGGAGCGTCATGAGAACCGATTTACTGAGTACTACCAGGACAAGACCCTGGTCTCCAACACGGTCTGGACCAGAACGCCCGATATGACTCCGGCTCTGCATATCGAGAAGTTTGATCGGGCCGGCGGTATGTCCAAGGGTGATCGGGATCAGCCGGAACAGGCCCTTCGGACTCATGATGATGTCCCTATTGTTTTCCGGATCACCAATGATTCTCCCCGCGATCCCGGCGATGGGACCGGGGCCATCTTCCCCGCCCGGCAACTGCGTTTGGAGGATCAGACAGTCGTCGGTCAGGGGCGGGTGACTGGGATTCGCTATCCCGACAACTGGTCGACCCTGATGCTACGACCTGGCCAGTCTGTAGACGTGCATGCCACGGTGACGGGCATATCAGGTCGGCACACCGACAGGGCTAGGGTGATCGGCAGTCCCCTGGTGCCCTGTCCGGTAGAAGAGGAGGCGGCCCTTCCTGAGCGGGAAGATGCCGGCAAGGCTTCTGTACGGCCTGATTCCCGGGGCGTGATGGTCGACGGCCGTCTGCTGTGTTCGGATCGGGCTGTCCGTTCCAATAGCGACGATTGGAACGCTCTTGGGGAAGCACTGCCCGGAACAGGGGCGGCTGTAGCTCTTCCTCTGGCCATCGTTGCAGCGGCAGTCATGACCGGCTCGCTCCTCTTCGGCCTGGTCAGGCGGGCGTCCAAGGGCCGTAGGGGCGGCAGTGACCACTGATTTCACACGTCCAGCCCATGCGTGTCCCCTGGTCTGCCGTCTTTCTGGCTGGGCCATTGCTCATCCAAAGGAGGCCGTGATCCATCGCAGGCCAGGTAGACACGTGCGATGCGCATGCCGGCCCGTTCCGGCTCCAAGGTCAGCACGTGCCGACCGCCGGTCAGCTGGACGGCGGCCATCTCCGACCATCCCCAGACATGCTCGGTGGCGAAGGTCATCAGTCTTCCCCCTCGGGGGAAGATGTCGTCCGGGGCCAGCGGGTCGCCGTCCAAGATCACATGGCAGGAGTCCTCCAGGTCGGAGGCGAACTGGGCTAGGAGCCAGATCCGGTAGTTGCCTGGCCTGTCAACCTGGAAGGCCAGGTTTATGCCGGGAGCTCGGCCGGGTTCGGGCCAGAGCTGTTGCCTTGGCTCGGTCCGCATGGCCAGGCCCCAGCCCCGGTGAATGGGGGCGTCGGTAGGGACCCAGCAGCCCTTCCGACGCCTGCCATTCTGTGGGCCATCCTGTGACAGCCAGGCGTTTTCGTCCTGTCTTAGGCAGTCGGCGGGCTCAAGGTAGATATGCTCTGGGGTCTTGTTGGCGTCATTGTCCTGGCTGAGCTTCTGCTCATGCTGATGCCCGGCAGGCCAGACCAGCTTCGGCCGTGTATACAAACCGCCGTGAAGCCAGTAGTCCTGATCGAAGTAGGGTACAGGTTCTTCCGGGGTATGGTCCGGATCGATTCCGTAGTCTCCGATGGCCAGGTTCCGTAGGGGGCGGTCCAAGACCTCGGCCGTGGGCGTTGGCTGATGGTCCGTAATCTGATTGCCGGTCTGAGCCCTGTCTTTATGAAATGTGTGAGAGCTCCTGTTGTCGGTCTGTTTGGAGGGCTGTCCACCTGTCACCCAGGTACTGAAGGTGGGTCCCAGTCGGCTGGGCCGTTCCCGACCGGTGTTGATCACGACTTTGTCAATGCCGAAGGAGTCGTCCACAGCGATCAGTTGCAGCCGGTGGGGTCCGGCCTTCAAGTAGGGCAGGATCATGGCCAGTTGCTCGGCGTTGTATACGATGGTCTCCTGCCAGTCGCCACGGAACTCGTCAGTGGTGGATGATTCCAGGATTTCGCCCTGGTCGCCATCCAGGCTGACACGGAGGCGAATTCGCCCGCGTGAGTTCAGAGTGGGCAGCCGGTGAACCTCCAGACGATGGCGGCCGGGGGTCTTCAGCCAGAAGTCCAGACTCAGACAGGCCCCGCTTCCTGATTCCGGGTCGCTCCAGCCCTTGGTCTGCATCAGGCTTGGGCCAAAACGTCCCAGGTCTTGGGTCGCTAGCCAAGCAGTGGCCTGAGTGAGGTCGGGGTTGACGCGTCCGCGTGAGGGGTCCATGCTGATGTGACCATCCGCCTCGACGAAGCCGGTGAATCCTTGTCTGAAGCCAGGATTCTCGCCTGCTAGAACATCGACCCTGATCGGGGTAGACCAGGCTTTTTCAGTTGTCTCCGGCTTGCTGGGACGGGTGATGATGGTCAGTGTACCCTGGCGACCCGCATGTGTTGAGGCGTTCTCGACCTGTACATGGATTCGCCATTCATCCCTGACAATTCGCCGTTCCGCTGGCAGACGGATCCAGTCCTGATCGGCGCTGATGCACACTTCCTGTGCAGGGCTTCCCATAAGGTCCAGGTCAATCCAACGGTCGGTGATGCCATAGGGATCGAAGACCAGCTTGACATGATGGCTATTGCCCGGGACTATGACGCCCTCCTGTGCTCCCTGTGGCGTCAGGATCAGTCCCTGGTTTGGTTGAACCTTCACCGGCCTGCAAGCCGGGTACTGAGGCAGCGTGGGAGGAGGGAACCTGTTGGGAGTGAGAATGCCGTCCCAACCGCCTTGGGCCAGTTTCTTGTTGTACCAATGGAGCAGAGCCCGGATCATCCCCTGGAAGAGATGGGAGATCTTCATCTGCCTGTCGGCGGCTGGCAAGGCGCTTCTGGCGGCCTCAAGGCGGCTGCGGTCCGCATGGTAGAACTGGGCGTTCACGTAGTAGGCCATGGCGATCTTCAGGTCCACCAGCGATCGATAGGCTTCGCGAAACTCTGGCTTCATGCTCCTGCCAAGATTGTGCGAGCGCTCAGCTAGTTCCCGTAAGGCTGCAAGGCGGCCGCCGGCCTCGTCGTCGTAACCTGTCTGGGTGAAGGAGTCCTCGTGCAGGTGCTCGATTTTGGTCTGATTGTTGATCCGGTAGTAGCTCATGCACAGGTCGGCCACCTCAGAGCCGCGATTGTCGGCGAAGGTCTGGTCGAACCAGGCGGCCACGAAGTCCCGGGGTGATAGACGGTGGTGATCCTCGTCTGCATTCCAGGCCAGGTGGAGGAAGTAGGATCCCTCCAGCTCCAGGCGCTTGATGGCTCCCAGATTATCTACCCATACCCGGCGGATGCCCCGATCCCAGCACTTGCCCAGCTGGTCGTTCATCAGAGCCAGGGGAGTGGATGAGGTGCAGCGGTAACTGGTCCTCGGTGGCGCCCAGTAGGAGCTGTGGTAGTAGACCCCATTGCCTCCGCTGCGTGCCCGTTCGGCCTGATTGGGGAAGCGACGCATATACCCGTAGTTGTCGTTGACCCACATGATGGTCACGTCTTCGGGCAGGTCCAGGCCCGCGTCGTAGAGGGGCAGCACCTCCTTGTAGGGAATGAAGAGCTGGGGTACCTCCTGTGGAGGTCGACCCAGGTGCTGACGCAGGATGTCCCTCTGGTCGCGAATGATTCGACCGAGCAGATCGACCCGCGCTCGCAGACGACCCTCCTGGTCCAGGTTCGGATCCTCGTCGATGGCGCGCGTGGTCAGGCCCGTGTCGTGTATGCCGCGCATGCCCAGGGTCCAGGTGACCTCGTAGTTCCGGTTCATGTCCACGCTCTGCGACCAGTAGCGCCGAATCATATCCCGGTTGTGTCCGGGCAACGAATAGTCATAGTCCACATGCGTGCCCTGCGAGGCCACCCAGGGGTCCCACTCATGCTGGTTGCTCCGCAGGAGCATGTCGCAGTGGCTGCTTCCGATGACAATCCCCATGCTCTGGGCAAGCCTGCCGTTACGCGGATCGGCATTGAAGGCGTTGACGTGCATGGCCGGCCACAGATAGTTGCCGCCCAGCCGCAGAATCAGGTCAAAGACCTTTTCGTAGGTCGTCGGTCCGATTGTTCCGTCGGGAGTGTGCAGGCGAGCCCAGTCGTCCAGCTCCTCCTCGTCGTTGATGAAGAAGCCCCGGTATTTGACCGAGGGCCAGTCGAAGACGCGCAGATCGTCGGGCAGGCATATCCGTTCATGGTGACGTGCCGGCACGTTCCCCCACCAGTGCAAGGGTGAGATGCCGATGGCCCGGCTGAGAGCGTAGATCCCGTAGATGGTTCCGCGCCGATCAGTCCCGGCGATATAGAGGGTGCCGTCGATGACCTGCAAGGTGAAGCCTTCCCAGCGATACTCTCCTTGGGGGTCCTTGAGCGGGGTCAGATCGAGCTGGTCGGAGCAGACAGCCGAATCGATCCAACTTGAATGGCCCAAGGTGCCCAGGCAGATGGTCAGGCTACTCTCGTCGATCAGATTGGTCGGTCTCTGGGTCTGGCCGGTGACGGTCGCAAAATCCCTCATCAGGCTGCTTGCCGCAATTTGCACGGCCGAATCCTCACCATGATCCAGCAGCCAATTGGGCCGGACCCCTGAATCGGCCAGAACTGCGCCCGACCCGGCGGTCACTGGGATGGTTCCGGGCTGGGGATGAAACAAGGTGACCATGGTGGCGCTCCCACTGTCTGCTGATCAGGCGGATGCTCTGCCGCCTGTGTTCGGACACCCATAGGCTAACACCTGATTAGGAAAATTTTCAATGAGCAAAAAAATGAATACGACTGACAGGGTTCGATGGCCGTCTCCCTCCATTACCATAGTTGGAGACGCTCACAGTACAGCAGAGCAGGGAGGCGATCCGATGAGCAAGAAAGTGACGCTGGCCGACGTGGCTGCCAAGGCAGGGGTTGCGGTGTCCACAGCCTCCAAGGCGCTACGCAACAGCGCACAGGTCAGCGGTCCGACAAGGGCCAAGGTGTTCAAGGCCGCGGCAGAGCTCTCCTTTTCGCTCAATGAGCGTCAGAAACAGTCCCAACCTCCCAGCCTGCCAAAGTCGGTGGGGCTGGTCACTTCGGACCTGGATGGTCAGTTTTCCATGCCCATCCTGATTGGTGCGGAAAGCTACTTCGGAGTCGAATCCATTCCTGTTTTTCTCTGCAACGCCGGCAGGGACCCTGCTCTTGAACAGCACCATATAGATAATCTGCTGGCCTATGGCGTCAAAGGTCTGCTGATGGTCGGATGGCGTACCGATCCGCGGCCTGCGCTGACCAGCTGTCCGGTGCCGGTTGTCTATGCCAACCAGGCGTCCCTGGATCCCCATGACTGCTCGGTCGTCACTGACAACGAGGATATCGGGCGGCTGATGGTACGGCATCTGGTCGAGGGTGGATCCAAAAAAATCGTGCTGATTGCTGGCGATCCAGCCTTCCAGTCATCGGTCAGGAGACTCAAGGGTGAGATGGCCGAATTGGATAGCCGTGGGCTGGCTGCCGTGCGTACGGTTCGGTATGGGGGCTGGAACGAAGAGACCGGACGTCGCACCATGATTGGCTTGCTGGATGAGGGCATCGACTTCGACGGCGTGGCTTGTGGCAACGATGAGATAGCCCGGGGGTGTCTGGATATCCTGCATGATCGGCATATTGCCGTTCCGGATAGGGTATCGGTGGTTGGGGTTGACAATCGGTCGGTCATTGTCGGCAATTCGCGTCCTCCGCTGACCAGCGTCGACCTGAATCTGAAGGCCATCGGCACCCGGGCGGCCAGCTGCCTTGCTGACATGCTGGACGGCCGAAGTCACCAAGGTATCGAATGCGTCAAGGGCACGCTGGTTCAGCGCGCCTCCACCAGAATGCCGCTCTAAAGCAATCTGTCTCTAAATTTCAGACAGCACTACAATCGCAATTTCACTGCCACAAGCGAGTCTTTCGCCCTTTAATCTTAAGAAACTTTTTCATTTGACAAATTTCCCCTTTCTTCTTATCATGACCAGTGTCGGAGTTGCGATAGGCATTAGGGCCGCAGGTCGTCTGTCCGGTTCCCAGTGTGAGCGAGCTTAATCCTTTTGGCGCTTGTACATCCCGTTTCATGAAGAAAGGACATGCCATGACCTCACATCGTACAGGGGCGCACTGGACTGAGATTCCGGCTCGTCGCGTTTCCTGTGGGATCGGATCCGTGGTAGGTGAGGCTGCCGTCGGCAGAGCTTCGCCGAATAAGCGCATCGTTGCTGGCCTTTGTAGGTGGTGGTGTCGCCTGCAGCCGTCTCTGTAGTCATGCACCACCTGATGAAGAAGATGCTCAAGATGGTCCTGCCCAAGCAGGTCGAGAATGACTGCTGCTGCGAGATCAACTGGCAGGAGGTGAGCTCCGGCTGGGAACAGTACGTGGACACCCTCAAGAAGACCAGTCTGGACCAGAACATCAAACAGGAGCAGAAAGTCTATAACCAGCACTATACAAAGTAAACGCTTAAGCAAATAAATGATTGATTTGTCAGTGCCTGCCTGAGAGCATCCAACAACTGAGGTGGACAATCCCCCAACGGGGCATCCGCCTTATGCTTGGCCCCGCTGCTGTCAGTTCTGCAAGCGTTTGAATTTCCGAACAGCCGGGGATATCGGCTTCGAAGCATATGCCGCAGAAGTTCTGACGCGAAGGGTGACGGTGTCAATTCTCCTCAGCGTCCAGCAGCACTATACCCTGGGGCGGATTGCTGTCGATGGCTCCCACGGTCTCGTGCGGCAGGTAGGGCTCCTCCATGGAGGCGATCTCCTCAGGGGTGAGCTTCAAATCCAGCGCAGCCGCTGCGTCGTCAAGATGCCGGGCCTTCGTGGCGCCGATGATTGGTGAAGCGACACCTTTAGCCCACTGCCAGGCAATGGCTACCCGGGCCATAGGAACGTTGTGTCGCTCTGCCACCTTTTGTACACGGTCGATAATGGCCAGGTCGTTGTCTTCGGCCCGGTCGTACTTGCCACGCGAGACCTTATCGGTCGCGCTGCGCAGGGTATCGGCGGTCCAGGTGGGTCGTGTCAGATGGCCGGCGGCCAGGGGGCTGTAGGGCATGAGCGAGACGCCCGTCTTTTTGCAGAAGGGTATCAGGTCCTTCTCGTCCTCCCGGTAGAGCAGGTTGTAATGGTTCTCCATGGCGCTGAAGGGGGTCCAACCGTTGTCTTGGGCGACTTTCTGCATGTCCCGAAATTGGCTGGCGTACATGGCTGAGGCTCCTAGCGCTCGCACTTTGCCGGCCTGAACCAGATCGTTCAGTGCTTCCATGGTCTCTTCGATGGGAGTTTCATAGTCGAATCTGTGGATGATATAGAGGTCCAAGTAGTCGGTGCCCAGCCGCTTGAGCGTCCCCTCGATCTCCCGATGGATGGCCTTGGACGAAAGGCGCCCCTCATTGAAATAGACCTTGGATGCAATGACCACCCGCTCGCGGCTTGTATGCTTTCTAAGCGCCTTTCCCAAGTACTCCTCACTGGTTCCAGCGGAGTAGCCGTTGGCCGTATCGAAGAAGGTGATGCCCAGATCGAGTGCGTGCGCAACGACCGCGTCAGTCCCCTCCTCGTCTAGTGTCCAGTCATGCATGGTGCCTGGTTTGCCGAAGCTCATGCACCCCACGCAGATCTTCGATATGTTGATGCCCGTTTCGCCCAGTTGTGTGTACTGCATTTAAGCCCCCTTGGCCTTCCTTGGTGCAGACGCAATCATGCTAGCAAGTTCGAGTCGGTGGAGGTCTACTTCTTTGGTTTGGGCAGTGAGCAAATACAGAGAAAAGGTCGTCTGAGCCTTTTATCGATGACCTGTTATGAACCGTAACAAGCAGTATAAGAAGGTAAAGAGCTTGAATGTGAGTGAATGCAGTCATTATTGATGGCAAGGGTTGGGCTTTGGGCTTGTTGCTTGCTCAGCTGAATGTGTGTAATGATCTTTTGGACGAGCGAAGACAAGTGGACACTGGCCTTGGGATCCTCTGCGCTTCCGTCCTTTTGCTTTGTCAAGTGCTCAAGAATGCGTCGATACCGGTTGCTTTATTTTCTGAGGGTGGTTTTGGGGTCAGCCAGTCCTCAACCTTGCAGTCTCGAATCTTGTTAACGGTGAAATTGAATACCGAATATAACTGCCTCGACAGGTCGTGACTGATGTTCATTTATGCACGTGGGTCATATACGTACTTTGTTCTTTGGAATAGGTGCGATCCGAGCAATGCGGGCAGGCTAGTCGCCAACTGGATATGTCATTATTCTCCGTTGGTATAATTGATGTAACAGTTGAAGCTAACCTTTAACGAAGAGGGCTCACGTGGCAAGAAGAACTGATATGAGCTGCGTTGCTTTTTCGCATTTGTTGCGTTTCAAACGCTCGCATTATCCTTATTCCGATAGGTACCTTAGCGAGATAAACAATTCGCCGGACACGCATGCAAGAACAGAAAAACAGCATATGGTGCACTGGTTTGCAGACAACGCGACCCATGGATCAGGCGCCTATTCCCGGCAGAAGCCGAATAACAGCGCCAAAAGATGTTTCAACAAATTGGAGAACGCTGCGTCCTTGTTGTGGATTGCCGAGGCGGTTGGCATTGAAGAGCCGGTTGTAGCAGCAGCTTTCGAGGCTGCAAGGCAGGCGGGAGACTATCGCCGGGCTTGTGGCGCGATCCGCAAGATTATTACCTGGTCCATGATTATCGAATCCTTGTAATGATATCGACGTAGATCAAATATAGTTTTTATTAAGTGCCATAGGTACTCGGTTTTCAATGCAGACTGCTTAGAGCAAGGGTAGTTTTTAACACAGGTTTGGAAAGAAAGGGTTGCATATGCCCGAAATTAAATGTCCCAAATGCGGAACCGTATTCACTGCCGAAGAGGCCGGATATGCCGACATTCTGAAGCAGGTTCGTGACAAGGATTTTGACAAGCAGCTTCATGAACGGCTTGAGCAGGCCAAAAGGGAGAATAGCAAGATTCGTGAACTGGACCAGGCGCAGGCCGAGCAGACGCTGCAGAAGACCAAAAGTGCCAAGGACGCCCAGATACAGGAGCTGCGGGCAAAGCTGGAATCCGAGCAGGCTGCAAAGGAATTGGCTGTTTCAGAAGCCTTGAGGAAGGTCGAGAAAGAGAAAGACGATCTGAGCGCCAAGCTGGACAAGGCCGAGTCGGAGAAGCAGCAGGCGCTCGATTTGGCAGCGGCCAATTCCAAGAGCGAGCTGCAGAAGGCGGCTGCAGACAAAGATGCCGAGATCGTCAAATTGCAGAATCAGCTGGATGCTTTTGAGTTGCAGAAGAAGCAGGAGCTTGCCCAGGCTTTGGGTCCGGTGCAGAAGGAGAGGGATGATTTCAAGGGCAGGCTTGAGAGGCTGCAGCTTGAGAAGGAGTCGGAGGAGAAGCTCTCCAAGGAGCAGCTGAAGTCGCAGCTGCAGGCGGTCGTCGCGGACAAGGATTCCGAGATAGCAGAATTGAAGAGCAGTCTGGACAAGGCGGAGCTGCAGAGCAAGGTCGAGGCCAAGTCCCTCAAGGAGCGCTATGAGGTTCAGATTCAGGATCGTGACGATCAGATTGAGCGGTTGCGCGATCTGAAGGCGAAGCTGTCCACCAAGATGGTGGGGGAGACGCTTGAGCAGCATTGTCAGATCGAGTTCAACAAGCTGCGGTCCACGGCTTTTGCCAATGCCTACTTCGAGAAGGACAACGATGCCAGGACGGGCAGCAAGGGCGACTTCATCTTCCGCGACTGGGATGATTCCGGCACGGAGATCGTGTCCATCATGTTCGAGATGAAGAATGAGACGGACACTACCTCCACCAAGCACAAGAACGAGGACTTTTTCAAGGAGCTCGACAAGGACAGGCATGAGAAGCATTGCGAATACGCCATCATGGTCTCCCTGCTGGAGCCTGACAGCGACCTGTACAACACGGGTATCGTGGATGTCTCCTATCGCTACCCGAAAATGTACGTTGTCCGCCCACAGTTCTTCATTCCGATAATCACCCTGCTTCGTGATGCCGCCAAGAACTCTCTGCAATACAAGAATGAACTTGAAGAGGTGAAGGCACAGAACATCGATATAACGCATTTCGAGGAAGAGCTGGACTCCTTCAAGAGTGCTTTTGGACGCAACTACGATATCGCCTCAAAAAAGTTCAAGACCGCAGTGGAGGAGATCGACAAATCCATCAACCACCTGAACAAGATAAAGGACGCGCTGCTAGGTTCCGAGAATCAGCTTCGCCTGGCCAACAACAAGGCGCAGGATGTGACCATACGAAGACTGACCAGAAACAATGAGACGATGAAAGCCAAATTCGACGAACTAAATAAGTCGAAGGCGTTAGAATCCTGAGACTATGAACGATGCAGTCATGTGAGGTGATGGACCTAAACGGCTATCTCTGATTTTGTGGTTGGGTCGTCCATCGTCCGTCCATATTTGACTGCACCACACTGGCCAGTGTTCCGAACGGCCGCAAATACGCTGAGATAGAAAAACAAGATAGAGAATTAAAGGCCCGGAATCCAAACGATTCCGAGCCTTACTGGTAGCGGGGTCAGGATTTGAACCTGAGACCTCTGGGTTATGAGCCCAGCGAGCTACCGAACTGCTCCACCCCGCGTCGGCTGTGCAACACAGCAGTTATCTATATTACGGATTCCAGCGCACTTGTCAAGTCCGTGTGTGGGCAGGCTTTACTTGGGAGATAATGGAGCCATGCCTATCACCATCCCCACCGGATTGCCGGCCAGATCCATCCTCGATTCGGAGCGCATCTTCGCTCTGGAAAGTCACGAGGCGGAGCGCCAGGAGATGCGTCCGCTCAGGCTGGTCATCCTCAATCTGATGCCTACCAAGGTGGAGACCGAAACCCAGCTGCTGCGGCTGATCTCCAAGTCACCGCTTCAGGTGGAGATCGACTTCATGAAGACATCCACCCATCAAGCCGCGCACACCAGCATGGATCACCTGGTCAAGTTCTACGAGAATCTGGATTCCTTCAAAGACAACTGCTATGACGGTCTTGTCGTGACGGGCGCCCCCGTGGAGCAGATGGATTTTGAGCAGGTCGACTACTGGGAGGAGCTGACCCGCATTCTGGACTGGTCGTCTACCCATGTTTTCTCAACCATGTACTTGTGCTGGGGGGCCATGGCCGGGCTCTACTACCGTCATGGCATCGCCAAGCGCAACCTGGATCGCAAGGTCTTCGGGGTTTTCCCCCAGTACCTGCAAGACGAGTACTGCTTCATCACCAATGGCTTCGACGAGATTGCCCTGCAGCCCCACTCCCGCTGGGCCGGGGTGGACGAGGACCAAGTGCGGGCCTGCCCGGATCTGCAGGTGCTGACCTGGGGTCCTCAGTCAGGTCCAGGGCTTATCAGCACCCAGGATTTCTCAGAGATCTTCGTGCTGGGCCACTGGGAGTATGACCGTGACACTCTCGCTCACGAGTACCAGCGTGACATGGCCAAGGGTCTGGACCAGGTGCCTTTTCCGGTCAACTACTACCCCCATGACGATCCCACACTGGAGCCGGTCTTCTCCTGGCGGGCACATGCCAACCTGCTCTGGCGCAACTGGCTGAACTGGGTGTACGAGACCACTCCTTATGATCTGGACCAGGTGCCGACTCTGCGGGCGGCGGGCCAACTAGGCACCGACCGATCCATCAGACACGCTCCTGGTTGTCCACGCGCCGACGGATATCGTCCCTTGGCTGGTGACGGGTATGGGCTTATTCCTGGCGTTGTTAATAGTTGATGACGTTTGGATTAAATTCGTTATCAACCCGTCCACACCGCAGGGCGCATTCAACCTGTGGCCACTATCTGTGACACACTGGATGAATCCATGGTTACCGTGGCTCTTGGTGTGGGCTACACTACCCATACGGTGCAGCTATGAGTCACATACGCGCTATAGTGTTCACTGTGTCGTTCAGGAGGCGATAGATGCTAGAGGCAATGGGAAGTGAAGCTTTCAGTCTGGCTATGGCCAAGCCGAGCGAGCTACCCACCATCGAAGATTTCCTGCCTCCTGAGATTCTTTTCCAGGGAACGCCCTTCGCCATGAACAGGATCATCCTGATCAGGTTCGTGGCCATGGTCATCATCCTTCTGGTGCTGGGAATCACCGCCGCCAGGGCCAAGCTGATTCCCTCCCGTTGGCAGGGGGCCATTGAATGGGTCATTGAGTTCATCCGTGACTCGGTCGTCTATGACACCCTGGGCGAGATTCGGGGCAAGCGCTACGTGCCCATGATTACGACCATCTTCCTGACTATCCTGGTCTTCAACCTCTGCGGCATCGTGCCAGGCATGAACATCGCGGCAACTGCGACCATCACCATGCCTTTGGTCTTTGCCATCTGGACTTTCTGCCAGTACATGGTGACGGGATTCCGGGAACAGGGCGTCTGGGGCTATTTCAAGTCTGAGCTCTTCCCAGCTGGGGTGCCTTGGCCTCTCTATATCATTCTGACGCCCATCCAGCTGCTGGAGATGGTCATCGTCAAGCCGGCCTCCCTGACCATTCGACTCTTTGCCAACATGATCGCCGGCCATCTGCTGGTGGCTGTCAGCCTGGCCTTCACCCAGTTCTACATCATTGAGGCCAGCAACAAGCTCCTGGCCCTGGCTGGCGTGGGCTGGTTCGTTCTCGGCTTCGCCCTGACGGCCTTTGAAATCTTTGTGGCGGCCCTTCAGGCTTATATCTTCGCCATCCTGACCACGGTCTACATCTCCATGAGTTACCCTGAGGAAGGTTGAGCGAAAAAAAGCCGCGGTCGGCGCTTCAGGCGGTCGCAGCCCACATATTCGTCGGTTCCGACCAGTAGACGGGGGTCGGGGCTGAACCACAATCCAAGAACCGG
>NZ_JBVPQK010000032.1:0-16613 GCF_058197115.1 Bifidobacterium sp. POST2/T3 (B1) | reverse complement strand
CATGTGCTCAAGATCGTCGAACTCAAGGGCGACGAGGCCGTGGAGCGCGAGCTGGTCATGATCAAGGTCAAGGCCAACGAACGCAACCGCTCCGACGTGCTGGAGATTGTCAAGCTCTTCCGCGTGCGCGTGGTTGACGTACACCCAGAGTCCCTGACCATCGAAGCCACCGGGGCCGAGGGCAAGTTGGAAGCCCTGCTGCGTCTGCTGCGCCCCTTCGGCATCATCGAACTGGTCCGTTCGGGCGCCGTGGCCGTCACTCGGGGTCCCCGGGCCCTGAGCGAGAAGGTGTTGGGTTCGCAGATCACCGGCCGCTGACTCATCCTCAAATCCTAGAAGGTGGTGCCCATGACTGACGATGTAATGGCAGAAATGAGCCGGACGGGCCGAATCGAATGGGAGCGGATGGTATCCGGCCAGGTCTATCAGGACACCCACCCCGACATCGATCGCCAAAGGGAACGGGCCGAAAGTCTCTTCATGGAATACAACAGGACCGCCCCCGGGCAGAAGCAGGAACGCCGAAGGATTCTGGAAGACCTGCTCGGCCAGGTGGGGCAGGATGTCGTCATCAACCCGGACTTCAGATGCGAGGTCGGCTGCAACATACGGATCGGCAGCCAGACTCTGATCAATTACGGAGCCGTCATGCTGGACAACGCTCCGATCACCATAGGCAGGAACGTGTGGATAGGCCCCGGCGCGGGGCTCTTTTGCACCAACCATGCCTTGGACTATGAGGAACGGAAGGCTGGCGCCTGCAAGGCCCGACCCATCGAAATCTGCCAGGGTGCCTGGCTGGGAGGTCACGTGGTCCTCCTAGGCGGCGTGCGGATTGGCCATGGAGCCGTCATCGGGGCAGGGTCTGTCGTCACCCATGACATACCGGATCAGGTAGTTGCAGTCGGCAACCCATGCACCGTCCTGCGGCCTATCACCGATTCGGACAAAACCGGTTACCTGGACAGAATTCATCAGCGTGACCGGGAGAACGCCCAGGACCAATAACTCCCCCACTCTGAAAAGCCCACAGCTCATTCCATCCAAGGCTGGCAGTAGATTGGGGAATCATGCCCATCTATGATCTCGGTCTGGAACACGTCGCTCTATCCTTTGCCACCAAAACCATCTTCACGGATGTGACGCAGGGCATCTTCGAGGGTGATCGGATCGGCATCGTGGGCCGAAACGGCGACGGCAAGTCCACCCTGCTGCACCTGCTGAAAGGCACCCAGGAACCGGATCAGGGCCGGGTGACCATGCGCAATGGACTCACCTTCGGCATGCTGGACCAGCGCGATCCCCTGAAGGACGAAGACACGGTCCGCAAGGCGGCCTTGGAGAACCGACAAGACTATGAATGGGCTGCCGACCCCAGATCCCGCGAGATCGTCGAGTCCCTCCTGGGCGGCATGGAACTGGAGGCCAAGGTGGGTACTCTGTCAGGCGGTCAGCGCCGCAGGGTGGATCTGGCACGGCTGCTGCTCCGGGATTGGGACATCCTGGCCCTGGATGAGCCGACCAACCATCTGGACCTGCTCACCATCCACTGGCTGGCCGAGCACCTGAAGAACCGCTGGGCCAAGAATTCCGGAGCACTCCTGTTGGTCACCCACGACCGCTGGTTCCTGGACGAGGTCTGCACCTCCATGTGGGAGGTGCATGACGGAACCATCGACCCCTTCGAGGGCGGCTACAGCGCCTATATGCTCCAGCGGGTGGAGCGCGAGCGCCAGGCGGATCTGGCCGAGACTAAGCGCCGGAACCTGGCCCGCAAGGAACTGGCCTGGCTGACCCGGGGCGCCCGGGCCCGCTCGACCAAGCAAAAGTTCCACGTCAAGGCCGCGCAGGAGCTGATCGCCGACGTACCACCCATGCGCAACAGCCTGGAACTCAAGCGGATGGCCACCTCCCGCCTGGGCAAACAGGTGGTGGACCTGGTCGACGTGACCAAGATCTATCCGGAGGCCGATTCCGATGACGATGGAAACAGGAGCGAACGGGTCCCCTCCCCTCATGCCGAGCGCCCTCTGATGGGCTCGGTGACCGTGGCCGCCGATCCCGGCAAGGACCGTCCGGGCACTGCAGCGGCCGACACCCTGACCATCAGCGGACACAAGGTCCTGGACGATGTGACCTGGCTGATCGGCCCTGGCGACCGGTTTGGCATCGTAGGCGCTAACGGAGCCGGCAAGTCCACTCTGCTGGGTCTGATTGACGGCAGTGTGTCTCCCACGGCAGGACATGTCAAGGTCGGCAAGACGGTCCGCTTTGCAGTGCTGACCCAACGTCTGGATGAGCTGGAAAAGCTCGGCCGCTATCGAATCAAAGAGGTCCTCAGCCGTTACAAGCCCACCTATCTGGTCGAAGGCAAGGAGGTGTCCCCGAGCCAATTGATGGAGCGCCTGGGCTTTGAAAGCTCCCAGCTGATGACCAGAATCAGCGACCTGTCTGGCGGGCAAAAGCGCCGCATGCAACTCCTGCTCATCCTGCTGGACGAGCCCAACGTGCTGATCATGGACGAGCCAGGCAACGACCTGGATACCGACATGCTGGCCGTCATGGAAGACATGCTGGACTCATGGCCAGGCACCCTGATCGTGGTCTCCCACGACCGCTACCTGCTGGAGCGGGTGACCGACCAGCAGTTCGCGCTGATCAACGGCAAGGTGGTTCATCTGCCAGGCGGCGTCCAGAATTACCTGGATATGGTCGAGTCTGCCGACCGGGAGGCTGCGGATGCTCCAAATCAGACATCAGCCGAGGAGGCCAAGAATCCCAATCAGGCCAAGGCCGAACGAGTCGCCAGACGAAATCTGAGCAAACAGGCTTCTGCCATCGAACGCAAGTTGGCCAAGCTGGCCGATCAGCGCAAGGCACTTGAACGGCAGATGGCTGACCATGACCCCGGCGACTATCAGGGCCTCAACGAACTCAACAGCAAGCTCAAGGATCTGACCGAGCAATCGGATCAGCTTGAGGAGGAGTGGCTGACCATCGGGGAAGAGCTGGAGTAATCTCAGGCGGCAGCCAGCTGGGCGGCCTGGGTCGAACACCGGGCTGCGAAGGCGGAGAAGATGGCATCGGCCAACGGCTGCATCTGCGGCATCCCTTTGATAAATTCGTCGCGCATTTTAGTTATCTTGGACTTTTTCATAGAGCCAACCATGCTCGGCACCTGCATCCACTCATCGAAGATGGGCGCCGTTACCTCCAGGTGGAACTGCAAACCCAGGGCCGACCCAAGTCGAAAAGCCTGAACCTTGGTGGCCTG
This sequence comes from Bifidobacterium sp. POST2/T3 (B1), assembly GCF_058197115.1. Classification (NCBI taxonomy): domain Bacteria; kingdom Bacillati; phylum Actinomycetota; class Actinomycetes; order Bifidobacteriales; family Bifidobacteriaceae; genus Bifidobacterium; species Bifidobacterium sp. POST2/T3 (B1). Next base: position 13,339 of record NZ_JBVPQK010000032.1, on the reverse strand, counting down.
GGAGCGTGCCAGGAGCTTGGCCCCTGGCGGCAGGGTGACTTGGTCCGCATGCCAGTGCAGCACATCCGTGTTCTTGTTCCACATGGCCACGTCGTCGTCCTGCCCCACCCAGCGGATGGGTCCCATGCCGTATTCGGGATCCCGGTCCCGCATCAAGGTGCCTCCCAATGCCCGCGCCACAATCTGATGCCCCAGGCAAATCCCCAAAATGGGCTTGTTGGCAGCCATCGCGGCCTTGGCCAGCTTGGTCTCCGCCTTGAGACCGGGGTGATGCGCGTAATCGTCAGCCGACATGGGCCCGCCCATGATGACCAGTCCTGCCAACTCACGCGAGCGCGGCAACTCGGGCTTCTTCTCGTCCACGATATTGGTGATCTCAGTGTCCAGCCCGCACTCCTGCAGATTGTCGAGAATGCGACCCGGCTTCTCCCAATCAACATGCTGGACTATCAGCACCCTTGGTTTCGCCATGACTCCATTCTTGCACATATGCTGTCGGTCCGCGTCCGCAAGCTCTGCATTTCCTCTTGAACAGTCAGTAATCCTTGATAGGCTCAAGGGTATGGATACGAGTTCGCAACCGCATGATTCCAAGGCTTCAGTCAGTCTGGCTGCAGCTGATCTGCGTCTGTATGACACGGCTGATCACCAGGTGACCTCCTTCCGGCCCATCGAACCGGGCAAGGTCGGCATCTACGTATGCGGTGCTACGGTGCAGAGCTCGCCCCACCTGGGCCATATCAGGACCACGCTGGCTTTCGACGTGATCCGTCGCTGGCTGCTCAGGCTGGGATATCAGGTGACCCTGATCCGGAACGTGACTGACATCGACGACAAGATCCTGACCAAGGCGGCGGCCAACAGCCAGCGCTGGTGGGAGCGGGCCTACATCTATGAGCGCGAATTCACCCATGCCTACGACACCATGGGAGTCCTACCACCCACCTATGAACCTCGAGCTACCGGGCACATCCCCGAGATGATCGATCTGATCCAGCGCATCATCGACCGCGGCCACGCCTATGTGGTGCCCGATGAGCAGGGCCGCCCTTCAGGCAACGTCTACTTCGACGTGGCCTCCTGGCCTGAGTATGGTGCTCTAACCCACCAGCAGACCGGTACCCAGCCCACTGACGAGCAGGCCGCCGCCAACGACCGGCTGGGACCCAGTATCGACACTGATGAGCAGAATAACGATGCCGAGGAGGAGCCTGGCAAGCGTGACCCCCGTGACTTCGCACTTTGGAAGGCACCCAAGCCCACCGATCCGCCAACGGCTCGCTGGCAAACCCCCTTCGGCACAGGTCGGCCGGGCTGGCATCTGGAATGCTCGGCCATGAGCCACCGCTATCTGGGTGCGGATTTCGACATCCACGGAGGCGGTCTAGACCTGCGTTTCCCCCATCACGAGAACGAGATGGCCCAATCGCACGCGGCTGGCTGGGGATTCGCCCATCGATGGATGCACACAGCCTGGGTGACCCAGAAGGGCGAGAAGATGAGTAAGTCCCTGGGCAACGGGCTGTCCGTGAACCAGGTGCTGTCGCAGCATCCGGCCTGGGTGGTTCGCTACGCCCTGGTGTCGGTGCAGTACCGGTCCATGCTGGAATGGTCCGATCAGTCCCTGCAGGAGGCCGAGGGCGCCTACGAACGCATCAGCAACTTCGTTGACCGGGCAGGACGGATCTTGGGAGCGCAACCCGAGCGCGACCGCGTGGCGGGACTGAGTGCAGACGATCTGCCAGAGGACTTCGTACAAGCCATGAATGACGACATCAATGTCTCAGGTGGTCTGGCCGCCCTCTATGCACTGATTCGTCAAGCCAACGCGGCCATGGATGCGGACCCGTGTGTTCTGGACCGGAAGTGGCTGGCTAATGCCCTGCTCCAGGTCAGAGCCATGCTGGATGTGTTCGGACTGGACCCTCTCGATCCCCACTGGGCAAGAGCCACAGCCAACCGTGACAACCAGGCCATGAACACTCTGGATACCTTGGTACGCCAACAGTTGGAGGAACGGGATCAAGCGCGAAAGGATCATGACTTCGCCCGGGCAGATGTCATTAGGGATCAGCTGGCGGCGGCCGGCGTGACCGTGGCGGACACACCCGCTGGGAGCACCTGGGATCTGAGCCGCTGATCCCACGTCCGTCATATACGATGTCGCCAGAAAGGTCGATGTCTCGGTCAGCACAGTCTTCATGCTCCCATTCCTTCTCTGACAAGTGTCCCGTCTTTCCAAGAACCTATCAAGGGAGGGGCTTGCCCGACAAGTCCGGAACTGGTTGGAACAATCCACGGTGATCTACCTCGTTTTCATCGGCTGACAGAATCGGAAAGCAGCCTGAATCACTCAACGAGGTCGGCGATCCCGTTCTCCTGTCTCCAGCACATTTTTCGGGAAGGGCTGGTGGGGCTCCTGCTGGTACCAATATGCCACGCTGGCCAAATCGTCCTCACGCTCGAAGTATCCCTGCTCATCCACACCTATCTGCTGCAAGGTCACCTTGATGTCGCTGGCAAAAATGATGGGGTCGGGGATGTGCCAGCGGTAGAACCCCCGGGTCACCGGGGTGTCGGCATCCCAATACTGGGACTCGCGGTTGTCCAGCTGCCTTGAATGGAAGGGAAAGCCCATGTAGGCCCCGCTATAGGTGGTTTCGTGCATTCGGCCATCCGGGTCCTGCCCGGCAAAGCTCCAGGCACCGCCGAAGTAGTCCTCGCTACCTGTGGAGCACCAGGTGGGATAGTCCTTGTCCCCGTCCAGGTAGACCTTCACCTCGCCCTCGCCCCACCAGCGGCTCTCCAGAGCGGTTAGTGCCAGATAGGTGCCCACATAGGAGCCCCGACCATGCACTCCGTCCAGAATGACGTAATCCTGGCCCAATTCGGTGACTCGCTGACGGCGCCACTGGGCATGGAAGGTCATGACATCCTCGGGCAGCCCATCCTTTTCCACATAGTCGATCTGATAGAAGAAAGCCTCGATGGGCTCGTTGTGCCGGTTGCGCAGGACGATCCGGGCCCCGTTGTGGAAAGGCATGGGCCAGTAGCAGTTGAATCCCCGGCGCGGGTAAACGGCCACGGGAACGGATTCCACCCGACAGGCCTGGGCATGGCCACAGCAGAAGAAGTCACCAAGGGGCACGCAAACAGACGGTGTCTGTTCGCCATCCCAGTAGCATTCAAGGATCAGATTGCGCAATACGTTGGGCCCGGTGGGCGAGGTGGCGTCGGTCACAGTCATCCAGATATGACGAATTTCCCCCGCGCCTGACAAGTCGGCAAGAACGACGTCCTGTCCCGAGGGAATGTTTTTAAGACAAGGAGTTCCTTTCCTGGAGGTACCCAGCTTACTGGCCGTCATAGCTGCCCTGCCCTTGCCCCCCTGAGGGTTCTCAGCATTGACACAGCGAGTTCGGTCCGTGGTTGTGCGAGTCAGCGCCTCCAGACCGTTTGTGATATTCGGCATGCTCATACCCATGATTGTGGTTGCCTTTCGTATTCGGGCCTTCTGCTCTTCTCCCCTGCTTTTGTAGCGGATGGCCATGTTCAGTGTACTTGTAGCTCATTAGTTACAGCTCATTAGTTATTTGACAGCGCCCTCCACTATTCCCTCCGAGAGCTATGGCGGAAATACAAAGGAGAAGGCGTCGACAGTCTACCAAGGCACCAGCATCAATGGTCGATTCCACGGCAATCTGGGTGGGAGGTCCCATATACCGCGGAAAACAGCTGAGTGCCATAGCAACACAGAAGTCAAGGGGGTCGTTCCAGCAGTACTGCACACCACACGCTGCACCCAAATGAACGATTTGTAGAAATGGACAGGGGGAACCGCACCAAAGTAATTGTCCAGTTGTTTGTCGGCAGATAAATCAGGATGAGGGTCATTACAGACTCGCTCGATGATGTGAGGGGAACTGTATGTAGTTCAAAAATGATGGTAGAGGGAATGATGACACGGAACCCCCGCCGTGGGCAGTTCCGAACTAGATTCATCGGTTCGATTTTGCTCAAGATGCCAGTAATCGTGCCGCATTCGACTTGATATTGCAGGCTTACGATGATGACAACATCTCCAGGTTGAATCTGAAGTCCGTCATAGAGAACTCGGCACCTTCTAAAGGCAACATGGCCGAGCTCTTTCCGGAACAATCCGGTCAAACTCAAAGCCATTCTGGACCTTTTTCTGGCTTTCATGCCGGCTCCCTGCTCCCTCGCATTCATCGACTACGATTCAAGATGCCAACAAATTTTTGAGGGGCATGCATCATGGGATAGCACTCCTCAGAGTGTACAAGGACAATATCGAATCGTTTCGATTTAGTATAACGTCTTAAATGGGTTTGTGTCAATAAGTACGATATGCTCAACAGGTTCTGTAAGTTCAAGAACGTTCATTTTCTGCTCTTAAGAGAGTTGTAACGGAAATAGGTAGCCGATAGACAGCGACAAGCAGAAGCAAATGTCTGGAGCAGGTGGCCTTATTCCCAGTAACCGCCGACCAATCTCCCGGCTGACAGGTAGACTTGGGGCATTATGGCAGCATTTTCATCTTTGACTGATCGGCTATCCCAGGCCTTCACCCATCTGCGCTCCAAGGGGAAGCTGACCGAGGCCGACATCGACGGCACAATCCGTGAGATCCGCCGCGCCCTGCTGGATGCTGATGTCTCCCTGGACGTGGTGCGCTCCTTTACCGGACGCATTCGTGAACGCGCTCTGGGCGAGGAGGTCTCCAAGGCTCTGAATCCGGCCCAACAGGTGGTTTCTATCGTCTATGACGAACTGACCAGCATCCTGGGCGCGGGAGTGGACCGGCCGCTCAATTTCGCCAAGAACCCGCCCACAGTCATCATGCTGGCCGGTTTGCAGGGTGCAGGCAAGACCACACTGGCCGGCAAGCTGGGCTACTGGCTCAAGGATGCCGGTCACACACCCCTGCTTGTGGCGGCTGACCTGCAGCGGCCCAATGCGGTCACCCAGCTCCAGGTGGTCGGCGAGCGCGCCGCAGTACCGGTATACGCACCCGAACCAGGCGTGCAGACCAGCGGATCCGAGCTGGCGGCCCCCGGACAGGTCACGGGCGACCCGGTCAAGGTGGCAGCCGACTCGATCAGGGTAGCCAAGGACAAGCTCTACGACGTGGTCATTATTGATACGGCCGGTCGACTGGGCGTGGATCAGGAGCTGATGGAGCAGGCACGCAATATCCGCGACGCCGTCCATCCCGACGAGATCCTCTTCGTCATCGATGCCATGATCGGCCAGGACGCGGTCGCCACAGCCAAGGCCTTCGATCAAGGTGTTGACTTCACCGGCGTGGTGCTGTCCAAGCTGGACGGCGATGCTCGCGGCGGCGCGGCCCTGTCGGTTGCCTCGGTGACCGGCAAGCCCATCCTTTTCGATTCCAACGGCGAGGGCCTCAAGGACTTCGAGGTCTTCCACCCCGATCGTATGGCCTCCCGCATTCTGGATATGGGCGACATCCTGACCCTGATCGAGCAGGCCCAACGCCAGTTCGATGAGGAGGAGGCCCGCAAGGCCGCTGGGAAGATGTCCGAGGGCAGCTTCGGCCTTGATGACTTTCTGGAGCAGCTCCAGCAGGTCCGCAAGCTGGGTTCCTTCAAGAGCATTCTGGGGATGATCCCAGGTATGGCCCAGCACCGCAAAGAACTGGAGCAGTTCGACGAAAAAGAGGTGGACCGGACCCAGGCCATCATCCAGTCGATGACTCCCCAGGAACGTCGTGACCCGAGCATCATCGACGGCTCACGACGGGCCCGAATCGCCTATGGCGCCGGCACTACGGTCTCGGCCGTCAACGGCCTGCTGCAGCGTTTCGAGCAAGCAGCCAAGATGATGAAGCGGATGACCAATGGCAGCCGCACGGTCCCCGGTATGGGTGGTATGGGCGCTGGCGGCGGCAAGAAGGGCAAAAAGGGAAAGAAAAGCCGCAAGGGTTCCCGTTCAGGCAATCCCATGAAGCGAGAGGCCGAAGAGAAGGCATTACGTGAGCGTCTGTCTGGCAAGGGCAAATCCTCCGGCGGCTCCGCCTTCGCCAAGCGCTCCGAAACTCCGCAGATGCCCGAGGGCCTGCCGGACCTGCCTCCCAACCTTGGCGGTGGACTGGGCGGTCTCTTCGGCGGCCGCTAAACGCCTCCCTCCCGCAGGAGACGATGACACGTGAACACCCTTCTCTGGATTCTCCTGGGTCTTATCGCCTTATGGATGGCCCTGCGCTTCCTGCCTGCCGGAGCTGACTGGCACCGACCCCTGGTAGAGCTGATCGCCCTGATCGACTTGCTGACCGCTCCTCTGCTGGCCATCTTGGTCTGCGCAATTGTGATTCAAGCCTGGCCACAGTCCGCCCTGGCCCTAATCGAGTTGACTCTGGTCACGTTGTGGAGACTTCAATACAGGTTTCGCCTGCCCTCTCCTATGAGCTCTGGGCACAGAGATGGGCTACAGTCAAACAATAGACACCGCACTGATACTAGTGATCAATCAGATACGGATGCAGACAGTCCCGAATCACAGCAGTTCAATCAGGACACGCATGACTCAGCGCGGGTCCACACAAAGCCTCACGACCTGGCTCCAACCCCTAGCCACCCAGCTCTTTCTTTGAGAGTCATGACGCTAAACTGCCGCTATGGCAAAGCGGATGCGCCGTCCATCCTGGAGCAGGTTCAAAGCCATAATGTCGACGTTTTAGCCCTGCAGGAGGTGAACTCAACTCTACTGACACATCTGCAGAAAGCAGGGATGAGGCGAACCCTGCCGTACCTCGTGGAAGGCCCTCAGACCAAAAATGACAATGGCGGCAGGAACGCGCTCTTCTCTCGGCAGGAGCCCATTTGGTCTCAACCGGCAGTACTTGATTTGGAAGCATCAGCTGTCCCTCTGATGCTTTTGCGTACCCAAGCTGGAACAATCCGAGTGGCTTCGGTCCACCCCAGGTCGCCCCAGCGCGGTGCCAAGCAATGGGGCCTGGGCATTGAACGCTTGGCTCAACTAAGCAGCGAAAATATGGAGGCCGTCCCAGACATGGAATCCCCTGCATTCACCATCATCATGGGTGACTGCAACGCCAACCTGCACCATCCAACCTTTCGTGCCATGCTGGAGTCCGGCAGGTTGCGGGATACCTCGCTGTCTTTGGGCTGCGGCCCGCATCCAACTTTTCCGCATTGCCGAGCACTTCTACCGCCGCTGATTGAAATCGACCATATTCTGGTCAGCCCGGGTATCAGAGTCAAATCAATGAAGACAACTGGAGTTCCAGACTCCGATCACTATGGCTTATTGACCGAACTATGCATATGAACCGATGTTAATGCTCTTTATCACTGAGTATGCTTGGGCGTATCCAGCATACTCAGTTGGAGCACAGGCCATCTGCTGCTTAACCACTGTAAGAAGGCCTGTAAGCTATACGGTATCAACAAGCATGACTTAGATTCTTACTGGACTACCGAAGATTCCACGGACTGTGCTGAACGGTGGAGACCTGCGACAAACCAAGAAGTTATCGTAGTGGGATGCGTGATAGCCGTACCTACACAAACGGCAAAGGCTCCGTGTTTTAATGCTTCATAAGCCTGGTCGGGTGTATGAATACGCCCCTCTGCTACAACTGGCAGGGAAATAGCCTCCACCAACTCATCGATAAGCGCATAATCCGGTCCGTGGCTCATGACTCTGGCAGGCGTATACCCACTTAAGGTAGTTCCAACCAAATCGACGCCTGCCTCTTGGGACCAGACGGCATCAGCCAAACAACCGCAATCAGCCATAATCAAAGCCGTTGAATGAGCTCGTATTCCTTTCACTGTCTCTTTAAGTGTCAAGCCATCAGGTCGTGGCCTGTCAGTTCCATCCAAGGCTACTATGTCTGCACCGGCTTCGACTACACGTAGAGCATCAGCCAGTGTCGGCGTTATATATACTCCTTCATCGCCAACTTTGACTAAGCCTATGATCGGTACTCCAACTAAGGACCGACCAAGTTGAATGTCTTTGATACCTTGTAGACGTACCGCTGATGCCCCACCTTTGACAACAGCTGCAGCTATTTGCGCCATGGTTCGTGAATCCCGCATAGGCTCACCCGGATAAGACTGGCAGGAAACAATCAAATTTGATTGCAAAGAATTGATAACGGAACAATCCATGACGAATCACCTTCTTTCCAAAACCCCGCCGAACCATTCATTTATCCATAAACAGTCAGCTTCAGATATTGATATCCCTGCTACCTGAAATCTTGTAGAACAGGAAAAGCAGGAAGACTGTTAAAACTGTCAGCATCGTTGATAGCGCAGCAGCGACACCATAGTTTCCACTCAGCACTTCCGAATAAATTGCAATTGACATCGTGCGTGTTTTAGTGGTATACAAAAGCACGGTGGCACTGAGTTCAGTGATAATACTGATCCAGCTGAGTATGGCACCCGAAATGATTCCCGATAGAATCATGGGTACGGTTATTCGTACAAATGTACGAGCTGGCGACGCTCCTAAACTAATGGCTGCTTCCTCCACACTGACACTGGTATTGCGCAAGGTAGCTTCAGCAGAACGTACAGTGTATGGCAATCGTCTGATGACAAAGGCCAGCACGATAATAATAGAAGTACCGGCAATCACGATGGGGCCATGATTGAAAAACGTCAAGAGTGCGATACCCATGACAGAACCTGGCACAATGAAGGGCAACATTAAGATCACGTCTAGCCAACCGGTCAAACCACTTCTGCGGCGTACCATCACATAAGCCGAAAGAACTGCGATGACGACGATGATGCTCACTGCAATCAGTGAAAACAGCATAGTATTTTTGATTGCACTTCCAGCTTCATCTAAGGTCTGTCGATAACTATTAAGGGAAAAGCCTCGAGTAAAAACTCGACCACTGGTGTTTTTAAATGATGTGTATGCCACATAGAGCTGCGGAATCATTGTGAAAGCTGTAAACAGATAAACCGCAACATGAGCCATCACTCGTCCAAGTGCCGTTCTAGCTTTTGCAGGAACGATTGGATGCAAGGCATTCATTTCGTAAGACATGCGGTTAGAAACATATCGCTGCGCGAAGAAAACAATGACTGCCAGTGCAACAATGACGATGCTCACTGCGGCAGCAAACCCGGTATCGCCGCCCATTTCACTGATGAACTCGGTATATATCAGGACTGGTACAGTACGATACCCCTGACCAATTAGCATTGGCGTACCAAAATCTGCAAGCGCACGCATAAAAGCCATCAGACCGCCAGCTAGTACCGTGGGCATGATCAGGGGAGCGACTACTTTCAGCACTTTCTGAACGCCCTGATATCCCAGGCTCTCTGCCGCATCGAGCAAGGATGAATCGACATTTTTCATGGCACCCAGAACGTACATGAATACCATGGGAGACAACTGTAAAGTAAGCACCAATACGATGCCCGGGAATCCATATATGCTGGGAACCCTGATGCCCATTCTGCGAAGAAAACCTGTTATCGTGCCATTGTTGCCTAGCAGGAGGATCCAAGAATATGCGCCAATGAACGGGGCTGACATGGAAGACACCAACATCAATGAACGAACGACACTCGTTCCCTTGATGCTGATGGTAGCCACGATATAGGCCAGAGGGGTGGCAATGAGCACTGAAAGCAAAGTCACTGATACGCTTACGGCCAGACTGTTCCAAATAGTTTCCAAATAGAAGCTTTTACCGAAGAAACGAGCAAAATACTTGGTAGTGAAGGAGCCGCTATTCGAATCTTTAAAAGCGCTCAATAACAAACCACCGAGAGGAATAAGCAGAGCGACAGTATAAAAAACGAAGACAGCCAAGGCTACAGTGGTCCAGCCGTCAAGACGAATTCGACGCTTCATACCTGACTCGCCTCCATCTCCCGCTTGGCTGCATCATTTATCAACACGTTCCGCCCGCTTTCGGTATCGAATATATTGATGTCGTCCATATTGAATGACAGGCCAACTTGCTCTCCCGGGACAAGCTGAGGTGCATTTACTGAATTCTTAGATACTTCAATGTGCTCACCAGAAGTTAGCACCAGTTGATAATGCACGCTTTCACCTAGAAAAGTGCTGCCCACCACCTCGGCAGCAGTTCCATGGTCAGCCTTGACGAACGATATTTCATTCGGACGAGCAGCCATAATGACATGCTGAACCTCCTGATGCAGTAACGCTTGTGATAATTCCGGGCGCAACTCTAGACGGCTCAGGTCGTGGTCGAAGGCCAGGGAAACGGCTCCGGATTCTTTGGTCACGGTAGCTTGGAAAAAGTTGGTCCTACCAATGAATCCTGCAACAAACTTGGTTGCCGGGTGCAGGTATACCTGGCGTGGAGTATCCACCTGCTCGATCACACCCGCGTGCATAACGGCCAAACGATCGGAGACAGCCATAGCCTCCTCCTGGTCGTGGGTAACGTAAACCGTTGTAATACCAACAGCTTGTTGCACGTGCCTGACGACATTGCGCATCTCGACACGCAGTTTTGCATCCAAATTCGACAAGGGCTCGTCCATCAGCAAGAGTCTCGGCTGAATAACAATGGCACGCGCCAGTGCGACCCGCTGTTGTTGCCCTCCGCTGAGGTCCTTGGGATAACGATTTTCCCACTGCCGGATCTGAACGACATCCATGACCCTGTCAGCTTTCTGGCGCATTTCCTCCTTGCTAAGTCCACGATTTTTCAACCCAAAAAGAATATTGCCTCTGACGGTCATGTTGGGGAAAACGGCATAATTCTGAAAAACCATACCGATATTGCGTTTCGCCGGCACAAGATCATTAATGACAGTTCCGTCGAAAGCAATTGTTCCTGATGTGATCTGGTTGAAACCCGCAATCATACGAAGCAGTGTCGTCTTGCCACATCCTGATGGACCGAGAAGAGTAAAGAACTCGCCTTCTTTAACTTGCAGATCTAGGTCAGGGATAACAAGGGTATCGCCATAGGCCTTGCGAATGTGAGAAAGCTCAATTGATGTTGCCATAATAGTACTCCATCCCCTACTGCAGGCTGGCGAACAGATCGGTATACTGCCTCACGATGTCATCACGGTGTGCCTCAACATAGGCACCATCCTCCTTGATGGATTTGATACTGCTCATAGGAGCAAGCGCCTTCCCCAACGAAGCATCACTTCGCAAAGGCCGGTTGGTTAACTTGGTGCCAAAACGATCCTGCACATCCTTGCTGATGACAAAATCCACGAATTTCTCTGCCAGTTTGCGATGGGGCGCCTTCTTGACTATACCGACATAAGAATCCAGGAACACCGCCCCTTCTCGAGGGTAGACAATATGAACAGAAGCACCATCTTTCACGTAATTGGCTGCAGGCTCCTCGTAGGTGACTCCAACCGTATACTCGCCATCTGCTACCCCACGTGCCACCGCAGACGAACTGGATGCAACCTTTCCATCAAGGTTTTTTATTAAGCTACCTACATAATCCCACCCCTTGCGAGATGTATAGTTACCGCCCATAGCCTTTAATTGATTAGTCAGTTGGGCAAATGCAGAACTTGACGTGGCCGGATCACCTGCAGCGATCTTCCCTCTCAACTCAGGTCGAAGCAGGTCCTCATAAGACTGTATCTTGTGTGACCCTTCCAACTTATCGTTGACAAGGAGCACACTTCCGTTAGATATATATGCGGTTGCCAAACCAGTGACGTTCCTGGAGGCCTTCTGCAAATACTTGTCGTTGGGAGAAACATATTTTTCGAAATACTTATCGAACTGATCGCGTACCGCACCAAGCAGCACGTCCGCGGATGGGCTGTTGGCTTCAGCCTTGACTCTTGTCAGAATCTCTCCTGCTCCGGCCTCCAGTACCTCCACCTTGACGCCGGTTTTCTTTTCAAAAGCCGGAACAATCTCTGCGACAATTTCCTTGCTGTTTGGAGTATAGACCACCAGTTTCCCACCAGCCGATGCGGGATCTGACTTCCCACTGCTCGACGATCCGCATCCACCTGCCAGCATCAGGGCGAATACGGTCATTGCCGTGAGCAACTTCCTTGTTCTCATGACGTTCTCCTTTTTTAGCACTCCCCCCATTGGGACATTACCAATACTGGTATAAGCCAATATTGTTATTATTGGTATATACCAATAAAGTGGTTTTTCCAAATCCAACGGTGCGTCTCCTGAACTTTATATACAAGAATCACATTTGATCTGACTTGCGAAATCAGGACCTTAGATATATCAAAATAACTTATTACTGTGACTTAACAGGAGAGGCTGAAATTACCCTTTGAATATGCTTATTACAACGGTATATACCAATAAGATCCTTACTTGTACAGACTCACTCAGCATCTTTCATACCATTTTGGCCGCAATGGTATATTCCTATTAGGAAGAAAAGAGATTCGACCGAAAGAAGGGAACGGCTTCACATCTAGGGGGACGCATCATGACCAATGAAGACCTTACATCAGCAGAAGGTCGCGGCAAGGCTCAAGCCCTGCGCGATTACCTCGATTCTCTGATAAAGCACTCGCTTCCTGCACACGCCAAGCTTCCGACAGAAAGATCTTTGGCTGCAAAATATGGCATTAACCGAGCAACGGTTCGCAATGCGCTCAACCAATTGGAACTTGAAGGTGCCATATACCGCAAGCAGGGTTCAGGTACGTATGTTGCTGAGCCCAGAATCACCAAATCGATTGAATTGACATCCTTTAGTGACGACATGGCTGCACGTGGTCTCACGCCTGGTTGCAAAGTACTCATTACAGAAGTTCAGGAAGCCAGTTCTTCCCTGGCTTTTAAACTGTCGCTTTCGCCTGGAGCTCCAGTCATCCATCTTCGGAGACTACGTACCGCAGATAATCAACCCATGTGTATCGAGGACGTCTGGATTCCCCAAACGTTGACCCCAGATCTACTTAAGCAAAATCTTGAGGGATCCCTTTATGAGCTATTGGAATCCAAGTACCATTTATCTTTGACTGCGGCCCGGCAGATCATAGACGTGAGCACCCTCAGCCGTCGACAATCAGAGCTTCTCGGCACAGCCCCACACTCCCCTACCCTACGAGTGACCAGAATTGTTAAAGACAGTATGGATCGACACATCGAGTATGCTGTCAGTCTGTACCGCGGCGACAGGTATAACTTCGATTTCACTGTCCAAAAGGCTCGCGGAAGCAGGTTTTGAAGAGCTGCGGACTAGACATGCAATAAATAACCTGTCTCTCGCGCTATCCTCCGGTTGAGGTATACTTTTGCTGTTATTCATGTCCGGAGGAGCCCTCTCATTCCGACGGCCGTGAGGAACACGCCAGGAGCG